>JBJTGC010000326.1:0-2663 GCA_046093725.1 Actinomycetota bacterium | reverse complement strand
TGCAGTGGCACCCCGAGCAGACTGCATCCAACGACGCGACTCAACATAATCTGTTCATTGAATTAGTTCGACGCGCTTCTCATCTGTGAGGGGCGCGTCTCCGCGCACATTTGTTATGCGCCGAGCAATGTTGTGGCTTTGTCGGCCAAGGTGAGTAGCCAGCCTGGGTACACACCGACTGCGATGGTGAACACCACACACAATGCAACGGCAAGCCCGAGACCTCTCGGAATTTCCACGGCACTCTCGTCGCTACTGTCGGCGAGCCATGCGCTCACCATGATGCGCAAGTACAAGTACGCAGCAATAACAGCCGCGAGCATGGCAATGATCGCCAAGGCATAACTCTCAGCATCAACCGACGCAGTGATGACACCAAACTTGGCAATGAAGCCACTTGTCGCCGGTACGCCTGCCTGAGCAATGAGAAAAACTGTGAGCGCAAGTGCAAGAACGGGGCGACGACGCGCCAAGCCACGCAGATCGTCCAGAGATGTCGCCCCATCGCCGCGACCGGACACTGCCGTGACCACGGCAAATGAGCCGATGACAAGAACCGAATAAAGGAACAGGTACACAACGACAGAAGACACTGCATCGGTGCGATTTGCGTGCGCCGACGCTTCAACGCCGACAAGGATGAAACCTGCATGACTTATTGATGAGAAAGCCAACATGCGTTTCACATTCGTTTGCACCACGGCCATCACCGAACCACCGACGAGAGTGAGAACGGCGAGTACCCAGATGACTGGTTGCCAATCGTCGATACGAGACGGAAGAGCCACGATGAGCACGCGCACGAGCGCGGCGAAAGCAGCAACTTTTCCGGCTGATGCCATGAACCCCGTCACTGGTGATGGTGCGCCTTGATACACATCTGGCGTCCACACCTGGAATGGAACTGCTGACACCTTGAATGCAAATCCGACAATTAGCAGTCCGATTCCGATCAGCAGAAGTGCATCGTTCGTATTGACATCGATGGATCCGCGAAGTGTGCCGTTGATTTCCAGAAGATTGGTCGTACCACTTACGCCATAGATGAGCGCGATTCCATAGAGGAAGAACGCCGACGCGAAACCACCGAGCACGAAGTACTTGAGACCCGCTTCTTGACTCTCGGTCTTGCGTCGATGACTTGCTGCCAACAGATACAGCGACAAGCTGAGCGTCTCAAGGCCGAGGAACAGAACGATGAGGTCGTTGGCGACAATCATGACCGAAGCCCCGAGTGCCGCCGTCAGATACAACGCATACATTTCCGGACCGTCGTATTCCTCACGGCGGAGGAATCCATCAGTCACCAAAGCAGTGAGAAACACCGACACCAATACAGCGACAAGCGACAACACCGCGAAGTGATCGAAAACAATCGACTTTGAGATTGCTGATGCCATTCCATCGTCAGTCACGCGACCCCAGAGAACAACCAAGAACACGAAAGACACCACTGTCGTGAGTGCGGTGAAGGTCGCGTACAGACCGTGTCGCCAGCGCGGAACGATGGCGCCGACAATCAGCAACAACGACGTGCCCGCCAGCAGGGTCAATGCCCAACCGAGGTCAAGCCAAGGAATTTCAGGGCCAGTGAGCGTCTCAGCGAGCATCAGCCCTCTCCCTCTGAATGTTTGATATCCGGCTGCACAAAATCGCTGCGATCTTCAACGTGCTCGATGAGCTTCTTCACGCTTGGTTCGATGCGCTCGAGCATGGGCTTCGGGTAGAGGCCAGTGAAAACGATTGCAGCAATGAACACCGCAAGTAACGCACCTTCACGCGGCTTCAGCTCTGCAAATGATGAGTTTGCTTCGTCGGGCTCGCCGTGGAACACACGTTGATACGCCCACAGCAGATAGAGAGCCGCAAGAATCACGCCTGTTGCAGCGATGACCACCCACCAACGGGCGGTACTGAATGAACCGATGAGCACGAGGAACTCTCCGACGAATCCGTTCAAACCGGGCACACCGATGGACGACAACATCACCACCATGAAGGCTGCGGCAAAGATCGGAGCGACCTGTTGCAGTCCCTTCAACTCCGCGATGGCTCTCGTGTGACGACGCTCGTAGATCATGCCGACTAGCAAGAACAATGCACCAGTAGACACACCGTGATTCACCATCTGCATGACACTGCCCGTGATGGCTTGGTCGGTGAATGCAAACGTACCGAGCACGATGAAACCCAAGTGGGCGACCGATGAGTATGCGACAAGTCGTTTGAGGTCTGTCTGCATCGTTGCTGCGATAGCGCCATAGATGATGCCAATTGTTGCGAGAGTGAGAAAGAGCGGTCGCGCCCACACTGCTGCTTCTGGGAACAAATACAAGCCGAAACGCAGGAAGCCGTACGTACCCATCTTCAACAGCACGCCAGCGAGGATGAGAGAGCCGCCTGTTGGTGCTTGAGTGTGCGCATCGGGCAACCACGTGTGCAACGGAAACACCGGTACCTTCACCGCGAATGCAATGGCGAACGACATGAACAACCAGCGTGCGGTATCAGTGGCAAATGATGATTTTTCAGCAAGAGTCACCAGGTCGAATGTGACGTATCCGAGGTCTTGACGGGCAAGCAAGGCAGTAGCCACGATGCCGACAAGCATGAATGCAGAGCCGAACATCGTGTACAAGAAAAACTTCGTTGCGGCATAGATG
>JBJTGC010000325.1:0-2662 GCA_046093725.1 Actinomycetota bacterium | reverse complement strand
CCGCGCAGATGTCGAAGCTGGAAGATTTCCTGAAGATTCTCATCTCGTTGCCATGGACCCAGAGGAGTTATCTGCGTTCAGGTCAGCTCTTCCACAACGCTGAGTGCTTCATTACTGCGCCAATGCACAGGACGTCAGCGCCCTACGTATTCCAGCCAAAGTTCCTCTGTCCAGTGTGACCGCAACTCGGCCGTGACGAAGTCACTTGTCCACTGAACCATCTCGAAGAAAGGGAAATCGACAGACATCACCTCGGTGAACGCCATTCCATCGAGAAGAAGTGCTGCATCATCAATACCCAACTGCACGGGCAAACCATCACTCACGTCACTTAGACGCATCTGCAACTCAAACACCGCTTCTGCGTCCCATCGTGCTGCCATGTTTCCCTGGATCAATTGATCGGTCATGATGCCGAGAATCTCGAACAATGCAGACACTGCGTCGGGCTCGAGAACTATGTCGCGTGGTTCAATCATCGGGCACCCCTGGCACGTCGCGAACCAACACCATCGGACCGCGGTTCCACGCAGGTCTACCTCGCTGCACTCCGAGCATGCCAAGTTCTGACGACGATTGACGAGTGCTAGAAAGACGTTGGAGGTGGGAACATGCCACGACTTCGTCAGGTACCGAGAAGTGAGGCCGACGCTTCGGTCGTGCCCATGTACGACCTCTTGTTCGGTGACCGTGACCCAGTGGCGCAACCCGGCACTGCCACAGGTACGCCTGGAGACTGGTGGACGGTGTTTGCCCTTGACCCAGAGATCTTCGAACACGCGGTGCGCGGTTTTGCGTTGTATCGCAACCCCGAACGACGCCTTGACCCGCAGTTGCGCGAACTCGGCCAAACACGTGTCGGCTGGGCACGAAGCAGTCAGTTCGTTTTCTCGCAGCATTGCAAGTCATGTCGCGAGGTGGGCATCGAAGAGGAGAAGATCGAAGCAATTCCGCATTGGCAGACCGCCACGTGCTTCTCCCCCATCGAACGAGCATTGCTCGCATACACCGATGCGTTGGTCTACGACGGTGGTCGTGTCGCCGACGGTGTCTTCGCCGCACTACAAGCAGAACTGTCAGATGAGGAAATTCTCGAGTTCACCTACATCACAGCGATGTACGACATGCACGCAGTGATGAGTCGCGCGTTGCGCACCGAGTTCGATGACCGCGACGACCCGATTGTCGAAATAGATGGCCCTGATGGCCCCAAGATGAAACTGAGGCTGAGATGACAAGACCAAACGGCTTCCACCATGTTGCATTCGCCTGTCGAGACACAGAGGCAACTCGACACTTCTACGAAGATCTGCTGGGCTTCCCGCTCGTGCACACCGAAGTGCAGCGTGTGCCGAATTCCGAGTCGTTCTTTCGGCATCTCTTCTTTGACATCGGCGAAGGTAAGTGCATCGCGTTCTTCGAACTGCACAACGTAGGCGAACAAGACGGGTGGCGTTCGGATGTTTCGACAGGAAACGGACTACCGGTGTGGGTGAACCATGTTGCCTTCGCAGCCGATGAAGCGCGCCAAGCCGAAGCAAAAGCGTCACTCGCAGCTGGTGGCATCGAGCCGATCATGGATGTCGACCACGGCTGGTGCCATTCGCAGTACTACCTCGACCCGAACGGAATCATGGTCGAGTTCTGCCGCGATACACCGGGCTTCGCTTCAGACCCCGCGACTGCGCGGGCTGCACTCGTTGACTAGGTGAGTGCCACTCGGCTGTCGCTCACTGGCGCCCCCGGCAGGGATCGAACCTGCGACCTGCGGTTTAGGAAACCGTTGCTCTATCCACTGAGCTACGGAGGCTTCGCGTCGCTTCAGTTCAAAACCGACCGACTGACCTCAGGCTACCGATGACACCAACGTGAAAGGGATGACCTGTCACTTGACGGTGACAGTCACCCACTTCGACACATTTCCCGCACGATCCACCACACGTACCCACAGAGTCTTTTTCGTCGTGTTGATGCGGACTATCCGCGAAGTTGCCCGCGGGTTCGAGGTCGGCACATCGGTGACACGACCGCGTGATGAGGTCTTCACTTGCACTGTTCCAATACCGGAGTTCTTGTCACTTGCTCGCACAGTCATACGCACACCACCGCGTGCAGCAGCCGCAGTCACCGCTGTAGGCGACGATGTAGTCGAAGTGGCAGTTGCGCTCGTCATCGTCGGCGCCGTGGTGTCGAGGATGATGTCGTCTTGATACGGAGTTGACGTAGACCCCAGTCGACTCACGAACTTCACATACACGACCTTTGGAAGTCGCTCGTCCTTACTCGCGATAAGGGTCCAAGGAATCTCGGCCGAACCATCGGTCAGGCTGAAGGTCTTTGAATCTGTGAAACCACCATCGTTCGAGAGAATTGCCTGAGCAGAACCGGTCGTACCGGTGACGGACACGGTCACCGAACGCGAATTGGTGAACTCGGCTGCCTCGTTTATTGACACACCAACGGGACGCGATGTAGTGAACGAGAGAGTCTCCCCTCGCGCACTTCCTTGCGAGTTCGTTGCGTCCACACGGAAGTAATACTTCGTTCGCTCAACAAGCCCTGTCACGGTGGGTGACACATCTGTGTCAACCATGCTGGTGGCGACGGTTGCCGATTGCGACACGCCAGCGGAGAGGTCTTCTTTTTGGCCATACGTGAAGCT
>JBJTGC010000324.1:0-11335 GCA_046093725.1 Actinomycetota bacterium | reverse complement strand
ACACTGACCCCGCGCAAGATGCCGTACATGTGGTGGAGTTTGTTCGCTCCAGAGGAGAGCGCGTGGGTTTGTGCGAGGTGCTTCCTTCGGGTTGCATCACCATCGGTCGCATGGGTCAGCAGTTGGTTCCCTTCGCCGCGCTGGCAAAGGTCGGGGTTCATCTGTTCACCGATGATGGCAATGGTGTGCAGGACCCTCTGATCATGCGTCGCGCTCTTGAATACGCAGGTGAACTGGGCGTGGTCCTGGCACAACACTGCGAGGTGGCACGTCTCACCGAAGGTGCAGTGATGCATGAGGGAGCGTGTTGTTCAAGCCTCGGTCTACCTGGGTGGCCGGCATTGGCCGAAGAGTTGATGTTGCACCGCGACATTGAACTCGTGCGACTGACCGGTGCTCCGATGCACTTCTTGCATCTTTCGACTGCTCGAAGCGTCGAGATGGTGCGTCAAGCCAAACTTGAGGGCCTTCCGATCACTGCGGAAGTGACACCGCATCACCTGTCTCTGGTTGATGAACTGCTTACATCGTTCGACACGGTGTTCAAGGTGAATCCACCTTTGCGCACACGTGGAGACATTGAAGCACTCAAGGGTGGAGTGCTTGACGGAACCATTGATGCAGTGGCCACCGACCATGCCCCACATAGTGACCATGCGAAAGAGCAACCACTTGACGCCGCACCCCCTGGAATGCTCGGACTTGAGACTGCGCTTGGTGTCCTCAACACTTCCATGAGTCTTTCGCCGCGACGCATAGTCGAAGTGCTCAGCTGGAATCCGGCGCGCATCGCAAACGTCGCCGACCGACACGGTCGTCCGGTGGTCGTTGGTGAGCCGGCAAATTTGGCTGTGTGGGACACCACGAGTGAATGGGTGGTCTCGCGAGATCATCTCGTCAGCAAGAGTCGAAACACTCCCTATGACGGAATGACTCTGCGCGGTCGAGTGAGACACACGGTGTTTCGCGGTGAATTAGTCGTCAAAGATGGAGAGGCGCTCAAGTGAACAATCAACGAGGTGGCATCGAAGCTGCAGTTCTTGTGCTCGAGGATGGTTCGGTCTTTGAAGGAGAAGCCATTGGTCACAGGCCATCCTCTGGAATTGCTGCTGGGGAAGTGGTCTTCAACACCGCTCTCACGGGGTATCAAGAAGTCATCACTGATCCTTCGTATGCCGGACAGATCATCACGTTCACAACCACCCACATCGGTAACTACGGCACCACGCATCACGACAATGAGGCAAAGGCACCGCATGCACGTGGCGTGATTGTGCGCGATATGGCTCGCCGCCGAAGCAACTGGCGCAGCGAATCAGACCTTGATGCCATGTTGGCAGCTGCTCATCTCCCGGGCATCGGTGGCATCGACACCAGACGCTTGACTCGGCTATTGCGAGATACCGGATCTTTGAAGGGTGCATTTGGTACCGCAGACGAGGCTTCGTTGCTGGCCGCGGCTCGAGCAGAGACCGGTACGGGCGGAATTGACCTTGTGTCCACCGTGACCACTGCGAAGCCGTACACCTACGGCGAAGGTCGTTTCAAGGTGGTGGCATTCGACTTCGGCATCAAGACCACAATTCTGAAATGTCTCGCCGAGATTGCAAGCGTCACAGTTGTTCCTGCAGGAACGAGCGCTGAGGAAGTGCTCGCACTGAAACCCGAAGGTGTGTTCTTGTCAAACGGTCCGGGCGACCCAGAGATGGTGACGGGTGCGCCCGGCGCCATTCGAGACATCGTGGAGGCCGGCGTGCCGACGTTTGGCATCTGTCTTGGACATCAGTTGTTGTCACTCGCTTTCGGCGGACACACGTTCAAGTTGCCTTTCGGTCACCACGGGGGAAATCATCCTGTGCGTGACATCGCAACAGGCACCGTCGAAATCACAAGTCAGAATCACAATTTCTGTGTCGATCCAGACTCACTGAGCACTGTCGCAGATATCACTCATGTCAATCTGAACGACAACACCAATGAGGGAATGCGACTGAAGAAGCACCGGGCCTTCAGCGTGCAATATCACCCGGAAGCGGGACCTGGGCCCCATGACAGTCGCTACCTCTTCGCGAGGTTCGCAGATCTGATGGAGAACAACTGATGCCGCGCCGTACAGACCTTGAATCGATCCTCATCATCGGATCTGGACCGATCGTCATTGGGCAGGCCTGTGAGTTTGACTACTCAGGCACTCAGGCATGTCGAGTGCTGAAGAGTGAGGGTTACCGAGTCATCCTCGCGAATTCGAATCCGGCAACCATCATGACGGACCCAGATTTCGCGCATCGCACCTACATCGAACCGCTCACCCCCGAAGTTCTGGCAAAGATCATCGAACGTGAGAAACCCGATGCGATTCTGCCGACGCTTGGTGGTCAGACCGGTTTGAACCTCGCTATGTCATTGTTCGAGCGCGGCCTTGCCGGCGTGCCCGGAACGCCAGAGTTGATTGGCGCAAATGCTGACGCCATCGCAACTGCTGAAGATCGGGACAAGTTCAAAAAGGCGATGATCGAGATCGGTCTATCGGTGCCACGAAGTGGTATCGCTCATTCGATGGAAGAAGCCCTCGAAGTGGTCAAGGACATCGGTCTCCCGGTCATCATTCGTCCCGCATACATTCTTGGCGGTCGAGGTACCGGAATTGCGTCGACACGCGAAGAATTCCTGAAGGTGGCCGGTAACGGACTTGATGCCAGTCCAATACGCGAAATTCTCATTGAGACATCCATCGTCGGCTGGAAAGAATACGAACTTGAAGTCATGCGTGACCGCGCAGACAACTGCGTGATCATCTGCAGCATCGAGAATTTCGACCCCATGGGGGTACACACAGGCGACTCCATAACGGTCGCTCCAGCACAGACACTTTCTGACTATGAGTACCAGCGCATGAGGGATGCTGCGTTTGCGTGCATCCGTCGTGTCGGGGTCGAGACCGGCGGATCCAATGTTCAGTTTGCGGTGAATCCTGCGAACGGGGAACAGGTCGTCATCGAGATGAACCCACGTGTGTCCAGATCATCTGCACTTGCCTCGAAGGCCACGGGTTTTCCGATTGCCAAGATTGCTGCCAAATTGGCCATTGGTTACACACTCGATGAAATTCCCAATGACATCACTCGCATGACACCAGCAAGTTTCGAGCCGACTATCGACTATGTGGTCACCAAGATTCATCGGTGGTCATTCGAGAAGTAGACCGGACCATCGGGGGTTCTCGGTACGCAGATGCAAAGTGTTGGCGAGGCCATGGCGATTGGTCGAACATTTCCGGAGAGCCTGCAAAAAGGTCTGCGCAGTCTCGAACAGGGACGTTTGGGTTTGAACTGCGATCCGGCGGAAGTGCAGTACGACTCGCTCTCCGACGATGAACTGTTGCGCCGCACCACGATTCCGACACCAGAGAGAATCTTCCAAGTTGGCGAAGCATTGCGGCGTGGGCTCGGTATCGACCGTCTGCACGAATTGACGGGTATCGACTTGTGGTTCCTTGACCAGATGCAGATGATCATTGATGAGCGCCATGTGATTGAAGGTGCATCAGTTGATGAAATCGATCGAGGTCAGTGGCGACGTTTGAAGCGACTTGGCTTTTCGGACGCCCAACTTGCTCACATCTTGAACACAGATGAGCTCATCGTGCGTACTGCACGAGAGTCCCATGGTGTCGTTCCGACCTTCAAGACGGTCGACACTTGCAGTGCCGAGTTTGCTGCCGAGACGCCGTATCACTATTCGACCTACGAAGATGAGAACGAAGTCAAGCCTTCAGACAAGGACCGCGTCATCATTCTGGGTTCTGGACCCAATCGCATCGGTCAAGGTATCGAGTTTGACTATTGCTGTGTTCATGCGAGCTTCGCGCTTCGTGACGCAGGGTTCGAGACAGTCATGGTGAACTGCAACCCCGAGACAGTTTCAACCGACTACGACACATCTGATCGCCTGTATTTCGAGCCACTCACGCGTGAAGACGTACTGAATGTCGTTGCAGCCGAGACTGTTGCCGCTGGCGGAAAGTCGCCACGCATCATCGTGTCGCTCGGCGGTCAGACTCCACTCAAACTGTCTGGCTTGCTTCCGCGCGAATACATCGCCGGAACCTCGCCAGACTCCATCGACTTGGCGGAAGACCGAGAGAAGTGGAACGCCTTGTGTACGCAGTTGTCGATTCCGCAGCCACCTGGTGGAACTGCACTCACTTTTGATGAAGCAGAAGCCATCGCGCGACGCGTCGGGTTTCCGGTGTTGGTCCGCCCGAGCTATGTGCTCGGCGGGAGAGCAATGCAGATCGTGCATGATGTTGACCACCTACGACGAGCAATGGATGAGTTGGCCGGATTCGGATCGTTGGGTAAAGAAGGTGGACTGTCTGCTGAGCGCCCGGTGCTCATTGACAGGTTCCTGGAAGACGCAACTGAAGTCGACGTCGATGCCATTCGCGATCACACGGGTGAGGTTCTCATCGGTGGCGTCATGGAGCATGTGGAAGAGGCGGGTGTCCACTCCGGAGATAGCGCGTGCGCAATACCGCCACAGACATTGCCCGCATGGGTCGTCGAAGTCATCGAGTCGTACGCAACGTCCATCGCACATGCGCTTGATGTGCGCGGTCTCATCAACGTTCAATTCGCAGTTCTCGGAACCACGGTGTATGTCATCGAGGCAAATCCTCGTGCTTCGAGGACTGTGCCATTCGTGGCGAAAGCCACTGGTGTGCCGCTTGTAAAAGTGGCAAGTCGAGTCATGCTCGGAGTATCTCTCGCAGAGCTTCGCAACGAGGGTCTCCTTCAGCCGCCGGTCGCTGCCGGACACGTGTCGGTGAAAGAGGCTGTGATGCCATTCAATCGTTTCCCAGAAGTCGACACTGCTCTCGGACCCGAGATGCGTTCAACCGGAGAAGTGATGGGCATTGCTTCGACCTTTGGTCGAGCTTTCGTGAAAGCGGAAACTGCTGCTGGAACGACGCTTCCCGCCTCAGGCATGGTGTTTCTCTCGCTCGCTGATGGTGATAAACCGGCCGGACTTGTGGTCGCACGTAAGTTGCGCAATCTTGGTCTCAGTATTGCTGCCACGAGTGGGACGGCCGCTTATCTCGAAAAATTCGGCGAACCTGTCGACAAGGTGATCGGGAAGTTGTCTGAACAGGGTGTGGCGGACTTGGAAAACGCGGTTGACCTCATTGCGCGAGGCGAGATCAGCTTTGTGGTCAACACTCCCAAAGGTGGTGAGTCACGTTCTGATGGTGAGGCGATTAGAAAAGCCGCCAATACTCATCGGGTGTCGGCGGTGACTACAGTTGAGGCCGCGCTCGTCGCTGCTGTCGGACTTGCTGAATTGAAGGACAGTGACATCGACGTGTGTTCGTTGCAGGAGTATCACCAGCGATGACATGGTTGAGTGCTCGAAGGGGCTTTGATGACGTCGAAGCACTTGGGGACGTCACCTGCGGTGGCGTGCGTGCGCGCAATCCGATCTTTCTCGCATCGGGTACGGCTGGACATGGAGCAGAACTTGCGCCGTATATGCCACTCGACAAACTGGGTGGAATTGTCGTCAAGAGTCTCTCGGCCGATGCATGGACTGGAAACCCGGCACCGCGGGTTCATCCGACGGCTTCCGGCATGTTGAACTCGGTTGGTTTGCAGGGTGACGGAGTTCCGCAGTGGACACAACACGACCTTCCAGAACTAGAGGCTGTTGGCGCGAAGGTCGTTGCCAGTATCTGGGGCAGGAGTGTCGCCGACTACGCCCGTGCGGCGGAACTGCTTCGACCAGTGAGCGCTCGACTTCTCGCAGTAGAGGTGAACTTGAGCTGCCCGAACCTTGAAGGTAGGTCAGCAATCTTTGCCCATGATGCCGATCTCAGCGCGCAAGTCTTGGCAGTCGTGCGAGCCGAACTCCCGTCGTCGGCACTGTGGGCGAAGTTGAGTGCCAATACAGACAGAATCGTCGATATCGCCGGAAGCGTGCACGCAGCCGGCGCTGACGCTGTGACGCTCGTCAACACAATGCTCGGACTCATGATCGACACCAACACGCGTCGACCGGTCTTGGGTAACGGTGGGGGTGGTTTATCGGGTCGAGCTATCCACCCGATTGCAGTGAGAGCAATCCATGACGTTCGTCGTGCACATTCAGCACTGCCGATTGTCGGTGTCGGAGGTGTTTCGAACGGCGACGATGTCATCGAGATGATGTTGGCCGGTGCCTCGTTCGTACAAATTGGTACGGCGACATTCTCGGACCCTCGCAGTGGAATGAAGATTCTTCGTCACGCTTCGCGCCGAATGCGCGAGCTCGGAGTTGCTCGTTGGCAAGACTTGGTCAACGCCGCACATTAGGCTTGACGCATGTCAGCAGGCGGCAAACCGACGAATAATCTCGCCGTTACACCGCACGCCAAAGACATCGAGTTCATAGCTGAACTCCGTCAGAAGAGGCGCGATTTCATCCTCCGAGTTGTCTCCGAACCGCACCTAGTGGCATCGCGCTTGAAATCAGCGCGTAGCGATGTGGCTTTGGTTGACTTGCTGATCGTCAAGGTGTTGCAAGAACTGCCGTCGGTGGGCAAGGTGAAGTCCCGGCGAACTCTTGCCGAACACGGACGCGACGAGTTCGTCGCAATTGGTGAGTTGAGTGATGTTGACATCGATTCCCTCATCACGGATGTGTTGAAGTGACCGTGTCTGTTCCGCTCATCATCGTCGTGTCAGGCCCTGGTGGAGCGGGCAAAGGCACAATCGTCGATGAGCTCGTTGCTCGCGATGAGCAATTGTGGTTGAGTCGGTCATGGACGACACGCAAACAACGCGACGGCGAATCTGACGACGCATATGTATTCGTCGATCGCGACACGTTTCTTCAGCACATCGAGCAAGACGGCTTTCTTGAATGGACCGAATTCTTGGGGAACTTGTACGGCTCTCCGATGCCGACACCTGATGATGGTCATGACATCGTCCTTGAGATCGAACTTCACGGAGCGCAACAAGTGAAAGTCCGGCATCCCGAAGCGTTGCTCGTCTTCGTTCAACCTCCGTCCCGCGAGGAACAGCGCCGTCGACTCCAGGGTCGTGGAGACCCGGACCATCACGTGGTTGAGCGTCTGCGAAAGGCCGATGACGAGGAGCGCCTCGGCGCCGAATTGGCTGACTTGGTGGTCGTCAACGACGACATTGACCGAGTGGTGGGCGAGTTGCTGGGCTTCATCGGTGTGGCCCGCCGACGGCACGGCTAGCCTGACGGGGTCCTGCGGAGGTCCCCCTGAAATGACTCGTCAACACGACTCCATGATCCACCCGAAAATTGAGGACTTGCTTGAGCGAGTCGACTCGAAGTTCAGCCTTGTCACCCTTGGCGCATATCGCGCTCGTCAGATCAATGCATACTTCAACCAGTTGGGTGAAGGGCTCGGACACATGATTCCGCCACAGGTGTCGTCCACTGCTCGCAAGCCGTTGTCCATCGCTTTCGAAGAAATCGCTGTCGACAAGATCGTCAAGATTGCCCGTCCTGACTACGACGCCATGGAGGCTGAAGCAGCAGAGATGTTCGGCGACCTTCCGGTCGGTGACGTTGCTGTCGACGAGTCAGGTGACATCACGGACGCGTCGGTTGATACTGACGATAACGAAGCCACTGACGCACCAGCAGAGGACTCCGCCGAATAACTCTCGCGCGGAATTTGCAACGGTGACGTCGTGAATTCATTGGCTGGACGCCACGTCGTCCTCGCTGTCTCGGGTGGCATCGCTGCGTATAAAGCTGTCGACGTCGCGCGGACTCTCGTTGATGCAGGGGCCCATGTTGCTCCGATCATGACCGAAGACGCGCATCGTTTCATCGGCCCAGTCACTTTGTCTGCTCTCAGTTCCGAGAAAGTACACACAAGCCTGTGGGATGACGACTCGGCGATTCCTCACACGAAGTTGGCACAACGTACCGACGTCGTGGTCGTTGCGCCGGCAACCGCGCGCGTGATCTCGGCGTATGCGACGGGTTCCTCTGAAGATCTGCTGACTGCGACTCTGATTGCAACACGCGCCCCGGTGGTGGTGTGTCCGGCGATGCACACAGAGATGTGGGAGCACCCAGCAGTCCAGGACAACATCGCCTTGCTGCGGAGTCGAGGTGTCGTCATTGTCGAGCCCGAGCACGGTCGCCTTGCGGGCGGCGATGTAGGTCAGGGTCGGCTCGCGTCGACTGAGGCAATCGTCTCTGCAGTCGAGCATGTTCTGCGAACGACGAGTGACCTAGCAGGAGTGAAAGTGGTGGTCACGGCCGGCGGCACTCGCGAACCAATCGATGCCGTGCGCGTCATTGCGAATCGGTCAAGCGGAAAGCAAGGACACGCCATTGCGATCGAGGCATCACGCCGCGGTGCGGAAGTGACTCTCATTACGACCGCTGACATCCCCGTGCCCGCAAGCATCGATGTTGTGCGAGTCGAAACAGCTACCGAAATGCACCAGGCTGTCGCCCAGGTGACCAGTTCGGCTGATGTGATCATCATGGCTGCTGCCGTTGCCGACTTCCGCCCCGTGCCCATTGCGACAGGAAAATGGAAGAAGCGTGATGGTGCGCCACAAGTGATCTTGGAGCCAACTGTGGACATCCTTGCCGATATCGCCAAGTCGAAGCGCCCATCTCAGGTCTTGGTTGGGTTTGCTGCGGAAACTGACGATGTGATCGCCAATGCTCAAGCGAAATTGGCTTCCAAGAACCTTGATTTGCTGGTGGCCAACGATGTGAGCGCCCCCGGAGTGGGATTTCAGCACGACACCAATGCTGTGACGCTGCTCACTCCCGCCGCTGCACCGCGACAGGTCGCCCTCGCCGGCAAACACGAGATCGCCCGTGCCGTATTAGATAGCGTGGCAGAGATTCGTTCGCGGATCACATCTTCCCGTTCATAGGAGACAACGTGAGAAAGTTCACCTTCACTTCGGAGAGCGTCACTGAAGGCCACCCCGACAAGATGGCTGACCAAGTGTCAGACGCAGTGCTTGACGCCATCTTGGCGCAAGACCCCAATAGCCGAGTGGCGTGTGAGACCCTCCTCACAACCGGTCTCTGCGTGGTTTCTGGTGAGATCACAACTGAGGCGTATGTCGATATCGCGAAGCTCGCTCGCGAAACCATCAACGGCATTGGTTACGACAATGCGAAGTTTGGTTTCGATGGAAACACATGCGGTGTTGTTGTGGCGCTTGATGCGCAGAGCGCCGACATTGCACAAGGCGTCGACAAGTCTGAAGAGCTGCGTGCAGGCAAGAGCGGCGAAGACTTGCTGAACAGCCAAGGTGCCGGTGACCAGGGAATGATGTTCGGCTACGCATGTGACGAGACTCCCGATCTCATGCCATTGCCCATTTGGTTGGCACATCGCTTGTCCGAGCGATTGACTGATGTGCGTAAGAGCGGACAAATTCCGTACCTGCGTCCAGACGGCAAAACTCAGGTCAGTTTCGAGTACGAGAATGGGCGACCAGTTCGTCTCAATAATGTGCTCATTTCCACTCAGCATGGCGAGGGTGTCGATCGCGACACTCAGATTCGCCCTGATCTCATCGAGCAAGTCATCATGCCCACCATTCCGTCACAGTTCGCTGGCGACAATCCGGAGATTTACATCAACCCAACTGGTCGGTTTGTGCTCGGAGGACCACACGCCGATACCGGTCTGACGGGTCGAAAGATCATCGTCGACACATATGGCGGCATGGGTCGTCACGGTGGCGGTGCCTTCTCAGGTAAGGATCCTTCAAAGGTCGACCGTTCTGCTGCGTACGCAGCACGGTGGGTGGCAAAGCACGTCGTTGCATCTGGAGCGGCGTCGCGTTGTGAAGTGCAAGTTGCATACGCCATTGGTATGGCGCAGCCCGTCAGCATCCTCGTCGAAACCTTTGGCACGAACACCATCAGCGAAGAGTCCATCGAAGATGCAGTTCGCGCAACGTTTGACCTGCGACCTGCGGCAATTGTTCGTGACCTCAACTTGAAGCGTCCGATCTACAAGAAGACCGCTGCGTATGGCCACTTTGGTCGTGCGCTTCCGGAATTCACCTGGGAACAGCTCAGTCGCCTCGCCGAATTCAAGTCGGCCGCACGACTCTGACATCGTCGCCACTTCTCGTCGCACGGGTGGTGCCCGATGTGTCAGGAGTGGACAAGGTATTCGACTACTCCGTACCTGAAAAGTTTGCCGCCGTTCTCAATGTCGGCGACAAGGTGCGTGTCACGCTCAACAACCGCCGCGTCGGTGGTTGGGTAGTCGGCATCAGCCAATCACAGCCTGGTTCATTTGAGTTGAGTCCGATTGTCTCGGTGTCTGGGGTGGGGGTCGTAGCCGATGTCGTACCTCTCACTGAGCAAGTGGCGCGTCGATGGGGTGGCAGTTGGCGATCCGTTTTGGTGTCGGCGTCAGCGCCGAAGGTGCGCCTCAATCGGGGTTCGGCGAGTAGGCGTACTAAGCGACATTCGAGCGAGAGGGGTCCTTCCGACAACGAAACAGCGGGGCAGTTGCCCGATGGTGACGTTCTCGTCGTTTCTCCACCGTCACATTCAGTGATGTCGATTGTTGAGCGATGTGCAGTTGCGGGGCCGACGCTGGGGATCTGTCCAACGGTCAAGATGGCGTTGAGAGGTGCTGCGTCATTGCGCCGCCGCGGTTTTTCGGTCGCTTCATATCCCGAAGATTGGTCCGAAGCCTTTGGCGGTGTCGACGTTGTCATCGGGCCACGCACGGCCGTCTGGGCGCCGTGTCTCGGACTCAGTGCAATCGTGGTAATCGACGAACACGACGAGGCTCATTGGGAAGAGCGGGTACCAACCTGGAATGCACTTGATGTGGCTCGACTGCGATCAACTCATGACGGCGCTCGTCTAGTGGCGACATCGGCATTTGGGTCCTTGAAGAGCCGCGCTGCGTTTTCTCAGATTGTTCATGAAGCGAACGATCGGACATGGCCAAAGATTGAAGTTATCGATCTCCTCGACCCAGAAATGACCGGAGGTCTGCGTTCGAATCTTCTGACGAGACCAATACTTGAGGTTGCCAGGAATGTGGGCGCCGCCGAGTCAACGTCAGTGATGATTCTGAATGCAAAGGGTCGGGCACGACTTCTTGCGTGTACGGCCTGCAAGGAAACTCAGCGGTGTACCCAGTGCGAATCTGTGGTGGTTCAACGTGACGATGAGTTGTTCCATTGTCCCAAATGTGATTCGAGGCGCACGCCGTTGTGCCAGAACTGCGGTCGTACGTCATTTCGATCTGTTCGTCTCGGATCCACACATGTGCGGGTACAGGTGAAAGCAGCGAGACGTAGGC
>JBJTGC010000323.1:0-3917 GCA_046093725.1 Actinomycetota bacterium | reverse complement strand
GAGGTACAGACGATCAGGTAATTGAAGCTTGGAAGATGCTCTCAATTGATTGGTCGAGCACCTTGTTGAATTCAGCGTCGGACTGCTTCGCCGAAAGACCCTCGGTGAGCGCTCGCGAGAAGCTTGCAATCATGCCCTTGTTTCGTGACAGACGTGCGTTTGAGTCGTCGCGGGTATATCCACCCGACAATGCAACAACTCGTAGCACGCTCGCATGCGTGATGAGATCGGAGTAGAACCCGTCTTGCTCTGGAAGTGTCAATTTCAGCATCACCGGTGACGAAGTTGGCTGCTTCGCCAGTTCCGCAAGGAGGCACTGCTTGAGAATCGACTCAGCTTCAGACTTGTTCGGGCTGTGAATGTCGACTTCGGGCTCGATGATCGGCACCAACCCGGCCTTTAGAATCTGACGACCAACTTCGAACTGTTGCGCCACAACAGCTTCGATGCCCTTCTTGTCAGCCAATTTGATGACTGAGCGCATCTTCGTACCAAAGACACCCTTTGAGACCGCCTTCGACAACAACGCGTCGAGCTCTGGCATTGCCTTCATGACTTGCACGCCGTTTTCCTCGTCGGCGAGTCCCTTGTCAACCTTCAAGAACGGGATGACCTTCTTTTTCGACCAGAGGTACTCGGCGCTTCCCATTCCCTCAATGTCGCGGTCCATGGTTCCTTCGAACAAGATGGCGCCGAGCACTCGCTCTCCAGAAAACGCTGGGCTGGTAATCATGCGTGTACGCATCGCGTGAATGAGGTCGAACATCTGAGCATCGCCGGAGTACTCCGACTCTTCAATGCCATACAAACGCAGGGCCTTCGGAGTGCTGCCACCGCTTTGGTCTAACGCAGCGATGAATCCTTTACCGTCGCGCATCCGCGTGAGTTGTTCCTGGTTCATGCCATACCTTTCGCCCGTATCCCTGAGGGAAGAACCTTGACCACAGTAGTCAGTCGCATACCGCTTCCCGACTTTCCAGGTCCCACGTCACACGGCAAGGTACGGTCGTCACATGCCTGAAGTGAACGACAGAATCGACCGCCTGGAGTCCCTCGATGCAATCCGGCAATTGGCCGCCAAGTACTCGTTGGCCTTGGACATGCGCGACCTCAATTCTCTCGTAGGACTTTTCCCCGAGGACGTGAGGGTCAGTCGAGATCAAAGCGGACGACGGGCTCTGCGCGATTGGTTCGACACGACGTTGCGCGAGCAGTTCACTGGCACCGCGCACTTCATCGGTAATCACATCATCGAGTTTGATGATCGCGAGCACGCCCGTGGCGTCGTGTATTCACGCAACGAGCATGAAACAGGTGACGAGTGGGTCATCATGACGATGATGTACATAGACAACTACGAGCGGATTGATGGCTCGTGGTTCTTTCGCCGTCGTCTTCCGCTCTATTGGTACGCAGTCGATCTCAATAAGCCGCCCATTGGACCCAACAAAATGCGATGGCCCGACCGTGAACCCTACGAAGGCGGCTGGGAACAGTACTGGCCGACGTGGAAAGCCTTCTGGGACCACGGACCGAGTGACTCCGAAGTACCCGCACCTGCACCCCTTGATGCTTTCCTCACGCAGATGCGCGGGGATGCGTCAGACTCAATCAGCGTGCGCGTTCGCTAGATATCCAACACAGCAAGCACATCATCAAACACAGTGTCGACCATACGACGAGCTGTCGCGCGCTTTCGACTAGTCACCACCTTCGACGCTGACACCTCGGTTCTGCTTTGAACGACACCACCTGCTCGGAAGAAGCGCCTACGCACCCCACCTACAACCACGACATCTGACCCTTCAATGACAGAGTTTTCGAGCGTTCCTTCAATCGACACTGGCACCGACCACGTACCAGCACCGGTGGTAGTCGACAGATTGAACGATGTCACCACTCTTCCCGATGACAACTCCCGCACCTCGGGATCATTGGATACCGTTCCGCGCAGCACCACACAGTTGACACCGCTGACCTCGAGCACATCTTCATTTGAATGCGTAGCCATAACACTCACCTTTCAACCAAACCGTGCGTTCTTGCCCGGCGGTAGCGATGGTGTGTGCGTCAGGCGCCCAGAGTGGAGAGACGTTCCGGGACGTCGGCGAAATGAGTGTCGACAGACAGAATTGTTTCGAACACTCGTCGCGCGTTGACGACATCGCCGAGACGGTCGTATATGTCGGCAAGGACGTACCACTGTCGCAAGTGGTACTCATTGAGGCCCTTAGATGGCTTCGATGAGGTGGGCGACACCTTCTCCATGACGACTCGTGCTTCTTCGAGTCGTCCACGATCGACAAGCGACCCCGCAAACACAATTCGCCCTTCGGCCAGAAGCTCTGGGTGTGGCGATGCGTCTCTCAATTCGGCCCATAATTCGTCAACTCTGTCGTAGTTCTTCAGAGCACGGTGACAGTCCGCCAACACTGCATGGTTGAACACCTGATGTGAGTTGATTCGTTGGGCCACTTCAAGAGCCTCAATCGCCCGGGCGAAATTTTCTTCGCGATACAGACACAAGCCGAGAAGATCGTGTACCGAAGCGATGTCTGAGCACTCTTTCGCCAAGGGAGTCAGCGCGATACGTGCTTCCTTGTATCGCTGAGCTTCGAATGCTGCGAGGGAGGCTTCGTAGCGCTGCAGATATTTTCCGTGGCGCTTCCCGAGAGCCTTCTCGAACTCTGCGACAACCGAGTCGAGTGCACGCACCTTCTTGGTGCGCTTCTTCGACACCGATGCCACAACCCGTTCGCGCCGTTGACGCGTTGAACCCTCTTCAATACTCTGCTCTGACGTGTGGTCCGGTGCTCGGTCGGGAACGTCCTTGGTGCGACGTCCACCGGTACGTGAGCGCACTTCTTCTCGCTTGCGCTGCGCTGCGGTCTGCGGAACGGGTCGCCCACCATCACGGAATACCCGACCACGACTCTCACCACGGCCTTCACTGCGGCCATCACTGCGGCGTTCGCCGCGACCACGACCGCGGTCATCACCAAAATCGCGGCGCGGGCGACGATCCCCACGCTGCCCACCATCACGACCACCATCTCGACCACCGTCACGAAACGGACGCGGACCCGACGAACGACGCGGGCGATCATCACCATCACGAAAACGGGGACGACGATCATCATCACGACGCGGACCATCATCACGGCGGCGCGGAGCGCGGTCATCACCAAAGTTGCGGCGTGGCCTGCGCTCATCGTCTTCATCGTCACGGCGTGGGCGACGTGCTGGACGCGAACCATCACCGCGCCCAGAAGATGCTGGACGTCGAGATCGATTGTTGTCCGAAGGACGCGGACCTCGACGACGCTCTGCCATAGGTCAGGCAGTGTACGGAGGAAAGTACGAACTACCAGCGAGCCGCTGCTACAACTTGGCGCGACTCAGCGAGCCGCTGCCATGTCATAAAACTCGATGATGGAGTCGGCGATCATTTGAACTGCAATTGCAGCAAGAATCATTCCTGCGACGCGAGCAAGCAACAGAATTCCTGTACTGCGGAAGATCATCTTCACGATGCCACTGAACCGAAGAGCAAGAAGAGTGACCAGAAGCGCAGAGGCAAGCCCGAGAAAGACACTGCTCCACTCTGCAAAGCCGTCGGTCTGACCAAAGAACACGATGGTTGCCACAATTGTTCCAGGACCTGCCAGAAGTGGCGTTCCGAGTGGCACCATGGCGATTGACACACGTTGTTCGGGCGTCGCCTCGACATAACCTTCGTCACCACCTTTTCCGTAGAGCAACTGAAGAGCCACTAGTAACAAGAGCAATCCGCCGGCACCCTTCAATGCAGGCACCGACACTTTGAGGTAGTCAAGAATTGTCTGACCACCGATTGCAAACAACATGATGACCAATACCGCTGTCCCAACAGCGATGTACGCCGCATGGTGACGCTC
>JBJTGC010000322.1:0-5972 GCA_046093725.1 Actinomycetota bacterium | reverse complement strand
GTGCGAAGAACGGCAATGTGCTCGTGTCTGGAAGTGAGTCAGCAGATGAGCTGCTCTCACGCGCCGTTACTTCTGCGCCATTTCGCGATCACGACCTACCTGCGATGGCTGATGGCGTGAGTGCCATCATCATCGCCGCGGGTGATGCAGCGAAACGGATTGCAAAGCGCCCGGCCTGGATTCGAGCAATCGATCACCGCATCGATCACCAGAATCTTGGCTGGCGTGACTTAGCACGTTCGACGAGTGCCGCAATCGCCGCCAGCGAAGTCGGTGTGCACAACGACAAGGTTGACATCGCGGAGCTGCACACCACTTTCAGTCATCACGAGCAGTTGCTGATAAACGCCCTGCAGTTGCGCCCCGATGCCACACGAATCACCCCGAGCGGCGGAGCGCTCGTTGGCAATGCACTGATGGCCGCCGGTCTGTCGCGATTCGGTCATGCAGCTCGAGCAATCTTTGATGGAACCGCAGATCGTGCAGTCGCTCATGCTCAACAAGGTGCATGTCTGCAACAGAACATCGTCGCAGTGTTGGAGGGAAACTGATGGGTGCCAATCGTTGCGCAGTGGTCGGAGTCGGTCAGACCAATCACACGAGTGTGCGAGCAGATGTCAGCATCGCCGGGCTCGTGAGAGAAGCGGTTGACCGCGCACGTGAATCTGCCGGCATGACACTTGCGGATATCGACGCCCTTGTCATTGGTAAAGCGCCAGACATGCTCGAAGGCGTCATGATGCCTGAGCTGTGGTTGACCGACTCGCTCGCAGCATCGGGTAAGCCGGTGTTCCGTGTGCACACCGCAGGAAGTGTGGGTGGATCAACTGCGATTGTCGCCGCACAACACGTGATGAGCGGCATTCACAAGCGTGTGCTGACCGTTGCATTCGAGAAGCAGAGTGACGGCAATGCAATGTGGGCGCTCTCGGTGCCCACACCATTCGGAGTGCCAGTGCACGCGGGTGCTGGCGGTTACTTCTCGCCGATCATCCGCAGTTACATGCGTCGAAGCGGCGCGCCGGCGCACATTGGCGCGATGGTGGCCGTGAAAGACCGCACGAACGCGTGCAAGAACCCCTATGCGCACTTGCACGAGCCTGATTGGACACTTGAGAAAGCACTCGAGACTCCGATGTTGTGGGACCCGGTTCGCTTCATCGAAACCTGTCCATCTAGCGATGGCGCAGCAGCGTTGGTGATGGTCAGCGAAGATGTCGCCGACACGATGAATGTTCCGAAGGCTTGGGTGCATTCGACCGCAATGCGCAGTGAACCCACCATGTTCGCCGGTCGAAACCAGGTGTCGCCGCGGGCTGGCGAGTTGTGTGCGGAAGACCTCTACCGCAAAGCCGGCATCACGAACCCACTCGAGGAAATCGATGTGTGTGAGGTGTACGTGCCGTTTTCGTGGTTCGAGCCGATGTGGCTCGAGAACCTCGGGTTTGCACCGAAAGACCACGGCTGGCGTTTTGTCGAAGATGGCGTCACTGAGATGACCGGAAAACTTCCGTTTAATCCCTCAGGTGGTGTGTTGTCGACAAATCCCATCGGCGCGAGCGGCATGATTCGTTTCGGTGAGGCTGCGATGCAGGTGATGGGGCTCGCAGGAGAGCACCAAGTAGACGGCGCAAAGAAAGCCATGGGTCACGCTTACGGCGGTGGTTCCCAGTTCTTTGCGATGTGGATCGTCGGGTCAGAAAAGAACTGATTCACAGTGCCGAGGTCTTCGGCACTTCTTCAGAACAATTCGTCGACGTACTTGTTGGTGCCTTGCACCGTGGGTATGAATGCGGCCTGCACACCGAGCGACGCAACACCCCCTGCTGCGATGTCGCTCTCGGCTGATGCGAAGTTGCTATCCCATGCGTCACGCGGATCGCACTCGAGGAAGTGCAGAACTGTCACGATCTTGTCGACACCATCAAGCTGCTTCACATGAGCGAGCTTGTCTTGCGGAAGTGCGCGAGGTGCAAACTTGATGGCGAGGGCGACTTTGCCGGTGACGACCTTGGGTAGATAGGACTGTGTGAGCCAGTCACTCAATTCTTCACGAGATGATTTGGCATCGATGACCTGCACCATCATTCCTTGATACGGCTGCATCAAAGTGTGCACATTCAGCGGAACATCGTTATCACGGTATGTGGTTCCGATGTGATCACTGAATGAAGTGAAGACATGTGAACGCTCTTCGAGCAGATTCGCATCTTTGCCTCGATAGCTGAGACGACCTGCCTCGCGCAGGCGGTAGTTCGCACCGAGGGCCCATTGCTCGTGGTCTTCGAGACGACCTTCGCTGATCCAGTAGATGCCGATGTACTTGCCCGCATCAAGTGGTTGCGCCACGCGTGAGTTCTGCGGTGATCGCAAATGCTGAATCCATTTCGGGGCCACCCAACGACGAGCTCCGAACATAAATGGCATGTCCATGGCGCCGGTGACCATGTGGTCATCTTCGTACCAACGGTTGTATCCGTGGACATGTTCTTTTGTTGGCTCCACCCAAGTAATCAGGGCACCACCAAGATTCGGCGAATGAGAGCCTTCGCCTGCCAATCGTCGATACGTTTCGTCACCAGTCATGTCACACCCCCATGTGTCGCGTGCGATGCAGTCTATGCAAGTGCAAAGTCGCGAATGAGTGCCGATAAGTCAAGTGGTGCGTCACCCTGCACGCTATGGCCCGCTTCGACGACATGTTCGATGCGAGCATGAGGTGCACGGCGACAAAGTTCGGCCTCGTCGTCGTCACTGACGACGGATTGTGGACGCATTCCCCGCACGAGCATGAGCGGTTTTTGAAATGCCGAAATTGAGTTCCAGAGTGACTCGAGGTTTGGTTTGCGTATTTGACCTTCGACCTCTTGAAGCGGTGGGGCATCATCGCGTCGATAACGCCACACCCATGAACCATCAGGTTGTTGAAGGGCATTGTGCAAGATCCCTCGACGAAGTGAACTGACGGATCTTGTTGGGTTGAACTGAACTGTGCGCGCGAGCAAGTCATCGAATGAGTCGAACGTCGCAGGCCCGTTGACAAAGTCGGTGATGGCCTTCGTCTTTTCGCCGTCAATGCCTGGTGTGATGTCAACGAGCACCATCTTTTTTACGAGGTGTGGATGGTGTTGCGACAGCGCAATCGTCGTCATGCCACCAAGTGACATTCCCACGACGGCCTCAGCATGCGGAGCAAGTGTGCGCATCACGGCTGCAACATCATTCGCGTTGCCTTCAAGTGGGTCGCCACTCGAGGACAACGGAGCGACGGCACCACTGTGACCGTGTCCTGGTAAATCAACACACACCGACGGCACGCCGAGCGCGAGCATCACGGTGTCCCATGTGTGGGCGTTCTGTGCCCCTCCATGAAGGAACACAAGACGGGGCGGAGCATCGCCCCAGACCAAGGCCGACATGACGCGACTGTCACCCATGGTCACGAATTCACGTCGCACTTGCGGGGGACCTACATACGCAATGCCGTACTCCTCGGCATTCTCATGGAAGTAGCCGAACTCGTTGTATTCCACATGTGCCATCGGTGGGCACATTAGCGAGACCCCGATAGACATGAGGTCTATGGCACGTGACCATATCTATATCTCGGGTCTGCGGACTCTTGCTCGTATCGGCGTTCTGCCTCACGAACGTGAGTCTGACCAGCCATTACAGATCGATCTTGACTTGGAAGTCGACCTGAGCGAGGCCGGCATCACTGATGCTCTCGACGACACGGCGAACTACGGAGCCATCGCAGAAGCGGTGGTCGATGTCGCGCGACTGTCAGAAGATCTATTGCTTGAGCGCCTCGTCGCCCGTATTGCCGAGCGTGTGTTGCAGTTCCCGCATGTCGAAGTTGCCAACGTGACGCTCACGAAGCTTCGTCCACCAATTCCTGAAGACCTCGATTCAACGGCTGTGCGCATCACTCGCACGCGCGTCGACATGAAGGTTCCAGGCCGTCACCGGGCGATCATTGCTCTTGGCAGCAATCTTGGCGATCGTGTCGCATATCTCAAGTTTGGCCTCGACCGTCTTCGAAATGTGGTCGATCAGTCACAGGTGTTCGAGACGGACCCCGTCGGTGGCCCCGATGACCAGGGTCCGTATCTCAACATGGTCGCAGTCATCGACACCGATCTTGATCCGTACGCGCTCATGAGACGACTTCTGTCAATCGAAGCCGAGGCACAACGGATTCGCGTTGTGCGGTGGGGTCCCCGAACACTCGATCTCGACATGCTCTTCTATGACGATCTTCAGTTGGAGAGCGAAGATCTCACCGTCCCGCATCCACGGTTTGCCGAGCGCCGATTTGTGCTTGAGCCACTAAGTGAAGTGGCACCAGAGTTCTGCCCAGACAATTGGCGCAATCGACTTCCGGCATACGGCGTGTATCCGCGAGGTCCGCTTGCAGACTTGACGACAGTCGAATTGCCGTCACATTGATTCAATGCGCCATCGTTGGCGTTGAATCAGAGCGGAATCAGCGACTTGATTTGTGGTGGCGGTGTTGTGCAAGCGCGCCGACCCAGTAGCTCACACCCGTGACTCCGCCAGTGGCAATGGCAAGTGCAAAAGCATCGCCACCCGTGACGACTGCGAGTATTCCTCCGACGACTATTCCAACAACGGTGATGGTGAGATGAAGTCTGTTTTTTGCGGAGGCCATGCTCTTACCGTAGCAAGCGGCCTGGTAACTCACCGGTGAACTCGTCGTGATCAACGGTTTGCACACCACTGACGAAAGTACCGACATAACCCTTTGCATGTTGCACAAGTCGCCTGGCTCCGGCAGGGAAGTCATACGCCATCTGTGGCATGTCGAAAGTCAGACGGTCATAATCAATGAGATTGATGTCAGCCTTCATTCCAGGGGCGATGAGACCACGATCGGTCAGTCCGAACACCTCAGCTGTCTGTCGCGTTTGGCGATGCACAATCCACTCAAGTGGAAGTCGCGGGCCACGGGTGCGGTCGCGAGTCCAGTGAGTGAGCATGAATGTCGGCGTTCCACCGTCACAAATTGCACCACAGTGAGCCCCGGCATCTGAGAGTCCCATTCGAGTGTGTGGGTGCTGGTGTAATTCGTGCATCATGCTGAGATCGCCGTATGCGTAATTGAAGATGGGCAGATAGATGAGCCCGCGTCCCTCGTTGGCCAATAACTGGTCGAGCACCATTTCCATTGGCGGAACACGGCGCTTTTCGGACAATGCCTTGATGCTCTTTGATGGGTGCGGCTCATAGTCGATGTCAGCATCAGTCACGGGATAGAACTTCCAGAGACGGCTCAGCACGACTTTTTCAAACAGGCCACCATCGTTTGGAATGTCATTGATAATGCGATGGCGACGCGCAGGTTCATGAAGCGCGCGAACTCGTTCGTGAAGCTCAAGATGCGCGATTTCCGCATATGCAGGATGGAAGAGAAGTGGGTGCAAGCTTCCCTCAAGACACATCAACACGCCGATGCTTCGACCGGCGACCTGGGCAATGATGTCAAGACCTTGCGAGTGAGCGTCATCAAGCTGTTTCACGACTCGTTTCCACAACTCTGGTCCTTCGTCTGGTTGGCTGAGATTCACGCTGACCGTCACACCAGTACGACGAGCCATTTCCATCATCCACGGCCACTCATCATCGGGTACGCGCACATGTTCTGGGGCGTATTGGAAAACTCCGCCCCCGGCATCTGCTATTGCGGCCGCTATGCCGAATAGTTCGTCTGGTGATGCCGTGGTTCCGGGGACTAGTTCACCGCTCTTGCTGCGGTGAATCGGTGTTCGGCTGGTGCTGAATCCGAGTGCACCCGCACGAATTGCTTCGTCGACCAATGCCGCCATTGCGACGATGTCACTTGCAGTTGCATCTTCGTTCGAGGCGCCACGGTCTCCCATGACGTATGCGCGCAAGGCACCATGTCCGATCATTGCGCCGATGTCGATCACGCGTTCACGACGTTCGAG
>JBJTGC010000321.1:0-3018 GCA_046093725.1 Actinomycetota bacterium | reverse complement strand
TGGCTGCTTCGCTCGACGATGTGATCGAGTCGAAGGCAAAAGCAAATAGAGCGAAAGACCTGCGGAGTTTGCCGTACCTTGAGTCGTTGCGAGATGAACTGCGTCGACATGACAACTCTAGAGGTTCCATAACCAACGGCGGCGTGTCCTGTTCGGTCACACAACTCAACTGCGTGTGTTCGTTGATCCGGATCTGTTGCAGTACGACGAGGTGTGGGCTGTAGCGGGAACGCGGAACGACAACTTCGGTGCAGCACCAGCCGACATCGTGCGAGTTGCCGGTGGTGTGGTCAGCGACCTGAAGCGCAGTTGACGCTACTGGCGTACACTGACGCTGTGGATACCTGGAAGAATCCGAACGAAGACGAACGCGGTGTCGACATCGGTCAGATTCGGAGCCAACTTAGGATGAGCGTTGAGGATCGCGTGCGTCACATGGTTGATGTCGCCAATACGTTCATGAAGATTCGTGACAACGTGAAGATTGTCGACAGGCCGTTGGGTAGATGACATTCGACCCTGTCGGAATCTGTCGCATCATGAACGACGAGGGCGTGAAATACGTCGTCCTCGGTGGGTTTGCTGCAATCGTTCACGGGTCTCCATTGCCGACAGAGGACATCGATCTTCTCCCGTCTCGGGATGACGACAATCTCGAGCGTTTGGCCCGTGCGCTGAATCGATTAGGCGCGGCCATACGCACCAGTGACGGTCCGGTACGCACGAAAATCGATGCAGGCTTCATCAAGAACATGCCGAACATGTTGAATCTCACGACCAATCTCGGAGACGTTGATTTGGTCTTTTCCCCTGCTGGACCATTGAATGGATACGAGCAGTGGAATGCGAACGGCGTTCTTGCGCAGTTGGAGCCGGGCCTCGTCATCGTGGCTGCTTCGCTCGACGATGTGATCGAGTCGAAGGCAAAAGCAAATAGAGCGAAAGACCTGCGGAGTTTGCCGTACCTTGAGTCGTTGCGAGATGAACTGCGTCGACAAGACAACTCTTGAGGTTCCATAACCAACGGCGGCGTGTCCTGTTCGGTCACACAACGCAACTGCGTGTGCTCGTTGACCCGGACGTATTGCATTACGACGAAGTGTGGGCTGCTGCAGGAACTTGGAACGACAACTTCGGTGCGGCGCCATCCGACATCGTGCGTGTTGCCGGCGGAATGGTCACCGACCTGAAGCGCGGGTGGGAGTCAATGTTCTGGTCGCGGAGTCCCAGGTAACAGTCGTCTCGGACCAGCACCTTCGGATGACATCGCATCGTCTGGATTGACGAGTGCGCACTTGTCGAACGAGAGACACCCGCAACCGATACATGTCCAGAGGTCATCTCGGATTCTCTCCATGTAGTCGACCTGGCGAGTCAGGACTTCGTGCCAACGCTTCGCAACTTTGGCCCAGTCAGGTTCCTTTGGTGTTCGTTTAAGGGAGAGTTCATCAAGAGCCTCCTTGATGAGGACGAGTGGAATTCCGACGCGTTGAGACGCGCGGATGAATGCAAGCCTGCGCAGAACATCGCGATTGAACCTTCGTTGGTTTCTATCGTTTCGTGTACTGAAGATCAAGCCTTCTCTCTCATAGAAATGAAGTGCAGACACGGTGATCCCGCTTCGCTCTGCGACCTGACCGATTGAGAGTTGGTCGGTAGAAGCCAGGCGGTTCGTCATTACAGGACAATAGTGCTTGACCTCAACAAAGGTTGAGGTGGGATGCTGAACCCTTCAACGAAACAAGGAGTCTTGATGAACGGGTACATGGTGGTCTGCACATTCAAACAAGGAACAGTGATGGCTGATGTCTATGACGTGATCGCAGAAGAGCAAGCAAAAGGTGCCGAACTGCAAAAGGCAGGGAAGATTGGCTCGATCTACCTAGCAACGCTTTCGCGCGGAACGGTATTTATCGAGACGTTTGCAACTTCCGCTGAAGAGGCAACAGCCATCGTCACTTCGTTGCCGATGGCTCACTGGTGGGACATTGATGTGTTTCCACTCTCGGCACCGGGGAAGCCTGGTGAATCAGCATGAGCGTTTTCACTCTGCCGGAGATCGAATACCTCCGCTCCCAGCCACTGATGCGTTTTGCCTCGGCCTCACTAAGTGGCCGACCCGATGTCGCTCCCGTTGTATTTGAGCTTGATGGCGACGACATTCTCACTGCTGGATTCGACATCACCCATACCGTTCGTTATCGAAACATCCAGTCGAATCCCTGCGTCTCGGTTGTGGTCGACGATCTCGCGAGTATGAATCCGTGGTCGCCGAGAGGAATCAAGATCATCGGTTCTGCGGTCATCGAGGTGGTGGACAGTTCGCCACGCTTCCGTATTTCGCCTGATGTCATCGTCAGTTGGGCAATCAATGACACGACCCCGGGCATACCGAAAATGGAGCGTCGAAAGGTTGGAACTGGCGCCGCCTAGAGCGTCTACTCAATCGATAGCTGTGTAGTCGCCGACATGAAGCGGGACTGGTGATGCCGCATCATCGTAGTGCTCAGTTCGTATCTCGTTTCTGGTGTGGCAAAATATTCTGATGTCAACAAATTCTGAAGTGCATCGACGACTTGCAGTCGAAGCAAATAACTCAACGTGGGAGATTCTCGGCAAACCCCTGAATGACATCTCAGAGAATGAAGCAGAAGAGATGGTCCGCCGGGCTTATGCCGCCGCGTATCACTGGCAGCGTGCCGAAGGGGCAACTCCTGCCAATGAGGCACGCGCAAGTTGGTTGTTGTCGCGAGTCTGGGTGGTCCTGAGCAACGGGAAACTAGCTCTTCATCACGCTCAAAGGTGTCTCTCGGTATGTGAATCGGCGGGGCTGGTGGATTTTGATCTTGTGTACGCGCATGAGTCACTTGCTCGATCTTTCGCGTGTTTAGGTGAGATAGAACAAGCGCATCATCACCTTTCGATTGCACGGCACGTCGAGGTTGCTGATCCGGAAGATCGATCTCAAGTAGAGGCTGACTTGAAATGTGAGCCCTGGTTCAAATTGGACATTAAGGG
>JBJTGC010000320.1:0-2740 GCA_046093725.1 Actinomycetota bacterium | reverse complement strand
GCGAGAACTGCGAGCACTAGTAACACTCGTACCGTGTTACTTGAAGAGATGCGTGCCACGAGCGACTTCTGATCAATCACTACTCGAAGCCCGAACACGGTGTCTTCCACCTCGGGCAAGTCACCAGAAGCAACCAGCGTGTGATCACCTGGTGCCAGCGACGCCGGTATCTGCCACTGCTGTCGCCCTGTGCCCATTGCATCAGCGGTAATGGTGCCGAGCGCGGTCGGGTCTGAAAACACCGCAACATTCACATCGGTACCCGGCTTGAAGCCAGACACGGAGACGCGAACAACATCGTTCTTGCGAACCACAAAACGTGACTCGCCATTCAAGTCAATCTCATTGCCGGCTTTGTCGAAGCACTGCACCTCGAGAGTTGCATTGAGGTAACTGAGTGACACCGAGGATGCCGTTGTCTTCACCTCAACTGGAACTGCCTTGCCATTCACGATGATGGCCGCACCCCGTGCACTTTCTGCCTCTTCAGCGAGTGTGGAAACCTGCTCAGTTGAAACCCCGACGAACTCTTCAACTTGTGCCACGGGGTCGACCTCAGCAGTCGGAGCACTCGTCGTGGTTGTTGGTGGAATTGTTGTTGTGGTCGTCGTACTCGTGGAGGTCGTTGTTGAAGACGAAGTGGTGGTCGTTACTGCTCGTGGGCGCGCTACAGCTGTTGTGGTGGTGGCGAACGGGACAGTTGCCGCCGTACTGACCGTCGGGACAGTTGTTGAAGTTGTCGTTGGAGCAACGGTCGTAGTTGTGGTCGTGGTGGTTGTCGTTGTTGACGTCGTCGTCGTCGGGACAACCGCCCATTGGGCCCACAACGTGACACTTGCATTGCCTGCCGCAACGGCACTTGCAGTCAATGCAGACCCGCCAGTGGACGCCGCAAACCATCCTTGGAACGTGAAACCTGAACGGATTGGATCTGTTGGATAACTAAGCGACCCACCATGCGTGAAACTTCCATCAGAGACAGTCGACCCACCATTCTCCTCGTAGGTGACCGTATATGTATTTGCGGTCCACACTGGATGCAATGTGATACTCGCAGTGAGGTTGTATGAACCCGAAATGGCAGTTGACTGCCCAACACTTGTCGCCCAACCACTAAATGAGTGACCCGCTTTCACCATGTTCCCGGTGTTGCCATCGAGACTGATGAGTCCGTTGCCAGTTCTGGCCGCGGGTGCTGACCCTGTGTCAGAACCACTTGTTGCATAAGTGAGGGTATAAGAAGCGGCATTGTCTTGAATTTCTGACGGCGTCAGTGCAGATGTATAGATACGCACATATTTCAGTGATCCATTAAATGCAGGGTCCGCCACCCAGTTGCTTTTTGCGATGTAGTTGCGGGTACGCGTGATGTTTCGAGGGAGATATGTGTATGTACTTCCGGTCATCGCAGTGCTACACGTACCGGCGTTGTAGCACTGACCTACGCGTGTCTGCAGTTCCACTCCGTCCTTATACATGCGGCACACTGATCCATCAAGAGTAACTGCGTACTTGGCGAATGAATTCGTTGTGAGCGTGTTTGGTGGCGACACGCAACGTCCCTGACCTGAATTCAAGTTCCAAAGCTCAACGGCTAGCGCATTCGGAATATACGACTCACCAAATACACCTACCCAGATGTTGTCGGAAGCATCAGCGTTTCCGAAGTCAAAGACGCGCTCCCAACTCTGGTTTGCAGCTCCGAAGTGACCTTCGAATTCCACCGTGATGCCTGAGCCAAAACTATTGAAACCCGAACCCATGTCGACGTACGAGTTGACACTTCCCGGAAATGTCAGCGCCTTTGTCCCGCTGTTGTAAGTGACTGAGCCTGACCCAAAGATTGTTCCGTTTCGAGCGGCAGACGAAAGATCGGTCCAAGTTCCCGGTGTTGATGCTGAGTATGAAGCAGAGTCGCCGGCGTTGAGATTGAGAAACAAATTGGCGCTGGAAGTTGCCTGCACTTGCGAGTGCCCACCTGAGACAGACATGGCCCCAGCAGCACAAGCAAGAAGGATCATCCATCGTTTGATTGCCTTCACGTGACGATTTCCCTTCGATGTTTGGGCTGTTGGGTGATGACGACATCCGACAAGCGACTTGAGTACACATCAGCCTAATAAGAAAAAGGTCTATTACCCTGGCCTCTTCTTAGAGGTCTGCGACGCCGCTGAGGCTAACTTCCGCCTTACTTCGACTGAATCGTCAAGGACTTGCTCGACACAACTTTTGACTTGTTCATCACCCGCACGGTGATTTTGCACGCACCCTTTGCTCGCCACGAAACGCCCGTCTTCGTTGCCGTGCAGACTTTTGACGTCGCTGTCTTAATCGACACGGTCTCACCACGCTTTACCGACAGTCCAACACACTTCAACAGTGACGAATTGGAAGCGGTCTTCTTGGCGGAAGACAACGTCACAGAGCAAGAACCCGCACCGCTCGATGTCCCTGCTGATACGGATGAAGAACCTGATGTTGTCGTTGAAGTAGTCGTGCTGAACGTTCCAACTGATGAGAACACGTAGTTCATTGTCACCACATTGGTAGTAGCTCTCTTCCCCACACCGCTCGCTGATACCGCAGCTGCGGGCACTTGCGCCTTCACAAGGCACTGACCAGCCTTCGTAGGCACAACTTCGTTGTTTGTAATCACACAAGCCTGATCTGCTGCCTTGACACTGGCCTCGTCAAGGCTGAGAGTCGGCTTCAGCGAACTTGTGGTGCAGTCAGCAAACAC
>JBJTGC010000319.1:0-3174 GCA_046093725.1 Actinomycetota bacterium | reverse complement strand
ATGTTGGCGCATTGGTCCAGATGCGGAACACATCCGCGCCGCCCAACTCAACATCGCCCAGTTGTGGGGGATTGTAGGAGTACCACGGCACATACGACCCGGGTGCATGAGTATCGCTCCACTTAGCTACTGCAAGTTCCTGCTCAACTGTCGGCCCCAAATACCAAATGTGAGTCGATGAGCGTTCGTTGGTGGCAGCAGCGACGGCGTCCCAGAACTCGGTTGTCCACCCGACAAGACCTAGGTGGTCGTACACCCAGTCGTCGGCAGCGCCGCTCATGACGTGCGATTTGTCCCATGTAAAACTTTCGTACACCGAATACACCGGATATGTCGACAGCTCTGTGCAGGCGCGACCAATTTCGTTGTACACCCACAAGTCTTCCGGCGGAAGCGAGGAGTCTGCTTTGGTGCTCGATGGTCGAAGCAAGATTCCGCCTGAGGTGTGATACGCGTTGTATCCGCAAATGTTCGGACGCGCTGTGATGGCACGCACCAATGCATCAATCTCGGGTTCGGACAACGGATGGTCGCCTGCGCCAGTTGTGCTGGTGTCCCAACCTGCCGGAAAGTTGCGGTTCATGTCGAGGCCGCGCGGGTTACGTGGTTGTGGAATGGTGAAACCGTCGTAGTTAGCAAGTGACCCTTCACTCAACAATCGATAACGCTGCGCACCACGCGGTGCATCAGCGTGATCAACCGGAATCATGACGCGTGCATCAGACGGGTGTTCCACCCAGGCCCCATGTTCATCGCGCAGACGCATGGTGAGAACACGACCATCACCATCGATGTCTTCATACGTCAACAGGCCTGGCCAACGGTGCCCGTCCGTCCACGGCCACGGGCGCATGCTCGAGCGCACGAAGTGCGGCTTGTCGCCGAGCGCGGCTTCGACGCCGTCAGGGTTTACACGTGGTGCAACATAAAAGGTGCGGGTACGAAGCGCTTCGACAACGTCAGTGTCACCTGATGCATAACCATCGACCAAGTGATGAATGAGGTGCAGTGCTGCAACGCCGCCAGTGACTTCGACAGCATGAATGTTCGCGTCCACCCAGTGCGCGGGTTTGTGTTCGGCCGCACCAGTGGATGAATCAGTGATGGTCATCAACCAGAGGGTTCGACCTTCATGCGACGTGCCATAAGACGACATCGACACGAGGTTGGGGTGTTCGGATGCGATGTTCTGCAACCACTCGGTCATCTCTTGGTACTTGAGGAATCTGTCGAATGCGTACGCCACGGCCATGGGCAGAGCCTATGAGCACAGGTCAGTAGGGTTCTCATGTGATGGCGACTGCCGATAGCGCATACATGCAAGCCCTTTCGCGAGTTCGTGGGGGAGCCGATCATCATGAGGAGGCGCGCGGTCTCATTGCCCAGATGACGGTGGAGGAGCGCCTGCATTGTCTCGATGGTGGAGCGCCGGTGGCAGGCGGACTTGCGGACATGTCTCGTGGTGGTTATCACCGTCGTCCGTTCCGTGCATGTCGAGTCGAACGCCTCGGCATTCCTGGCTTCCATTTCAGCGACGGCCCACGCGGTGTGGTGGTTGGCCCTGCGACTGCATTTCCCGTGACGATGGCACGAGGTGCGAGTTTCGATGTTGAGTTAGAGGAACGTCTCGGTGACGCCATCGGCGTCGAATTGCGCGCGGTGGGTGCAGATTTGTACGGCGGCGTATGCGTGAACATCTTGCGCCACCCGGCATGGGGCCGCGCCCAAGAGGTGTATGGAGAAGACCCACATCACATGGGGGTGATGGGCGCAGCACTCGCACGTGGTGCGCAACGGCATGTGATGGCGACGGTCAAGCACTTCGCATTGAACAGCATGGAAAACGCGCGATTCAGCGTTGACGTGACGTGCGATGAACGCACGCTTCACGAGATATACCTACCTCATTTCAAGCACATCGTCGATGAAGGCATTGCATGTGTGATGAGTGCATACAACTCGGTGAATGGTTCGTGGTGCGGTGAGAACGCACAATTGCTCACGGAAATTCTTCGTGAGCAATGGGGATTTGATGGTTTTGTGATCTCTGACTGGATTTTCGGACTGCGTGACGGAGTCAAGAGTGTGCGCAACGGACTCGATGTCGAAATGCCATATCGAATGATTCGCCACGCGCCCATCGTGGCAGCCCTCGAAAGTGGCGAGTTGTCGATGGAGGTCGTCGATGCAGCAGTCGAGCGCACACTGGCGACGATGTTGCGTTTCAATATCGGTGATCGACCCATTAGTGATGCATCGGTGCTGGTGTGTGATGCCCATCGCGAGTTGGCTCGTGAGGCGGCCCAGAAGTCAATGGTGTTGTTGCAGAACAATGTGGTTGATGGTGCGGCGGTGTTGCCGCTCACTGCGTCGGCATTGAAGTCTCTCGCTGTTGTCGGTCGATTGAGCGATATGCGCAACCTTGGTGACGGTGGAAGCAGTGACGTGATGGCGCCGCAGGTGGTGACACCACTTGCTGGAATTCGAGGAGCATTGCCAAACGTCGATGTGCTGCATGCTGACGGATCTGATGTTTCGTATGCAGCGCGTCTTGCAGAAGGCGCCGATGTTGCTGTCGTGGTTGTCGGGTACACGAAAGAAGATGAAGGCGAATTCATTGGCACGTTCGAAGACAGTCAGGACCTAGCAAAACTGTTTCCCAAGGATCCGCAACCTGAGTTGGAAACTGCATATGCGGCATACATCGCTGAGGTTGATCATGAACTTCCAGATGTGATGCGTGAGAAGTCACGCGATGTCACCTTTGCTGTCGGTGGCGATCGCACGACACTTCGTCTGCGCGACGATGATGTCGCTCTTATTCGTGCCGTCGCCGAGCATCAACCACGGACAATTGTCGCGATTGTTGCGGGCTCTGCAGTTGTGATGGAGGAGTGGCGACACGATGTGCCGGCGATTCTCATGAGTTGGTATAGCGGCATGGAGGGTGGACACGCGTTGGCAGACGTGTTACTCGGAGTGGTGAACCCTTCCGGTCGCTTGCCCTTTGTCGCCCTCACGTTGCACCCGCGCGTCATGCACGGAATACGTGGTGTATGACAAGCCGAAGCCGAAGGGGAATGCCGCTGCATTGCCATCTCGGTCGAGCTTCCATTGTCCGTGCCAATAGTCGTATGTGATCTCACGCGCGGTCGCATCGAAAAACGGCAGATG
>JBJTGC010000318.1:0-2787 GCA_046093725.1 Actinomycetota bacterium | reverse complement strand
TGCGTGATCTGGCCGTCAAGCTTTCGCAATAACGAGACATCCAACTCTCGAGCGGGTGGCTCGCGCCGACGTTCCCCTACCGCCGTAGACGGTGACACGACTAACCTCTCGGTTCATGCGGGGGATCATCTACAACGGCACTACTACTGAACTTGTCGACGGCATCAAGCTGCGCGAACCTGGGCCGCGCGATGTCATCGTGCGCATTGCAGCAGCAGGACTGTGTCATAGCGACGTCAGTTACATGAATGGCCTGTATCCAGTGCCGTCACCAGGAGTGTGCGGTCACGAAGGTGCAGGAATCGTCGAGCGCGTCGGCGATGCCGTCACCCATGTGAAACCGGGCGACCACATCGCAATTGCAACGCTGTCTGCGTGTGGAATGTGTCCCGCATGTGCGTCCGGTCGACCCACCGCGTGTCGCGCCACTCTTGGCAATGCAACACAACCGTTCACCTATGAAGGTGACTCCATCTGGAACTTCGCAGGTGTGTCGACCTTCGTCGAGCAAACAGTCGTCCGTGATATCCAGTGCATCAAGCTTCCTGATGATGTCCCGTTGTCGTCAGCGGCAATTGTCGGTTGTGGTGTCATCACCGGAATGGGTGCCGTGTTCAACCGTGCGAACGTGAAGCGTGGTCAAAGTGCTGCGGTCTTCGGAGTTGGTGGTGTCGGCTTGAACGTCATCCAAGCACTCAAAGTTCAAGGTGCGGAAAAAATCATCGCCATCGACACCGTGCCCGAGAAGGAAGCGTTGGCACGGAAATTCGGTGCCACTCACTTCCTCGACGGCAAGCGCGAAGACATCGTCGATGCAATCACCCAGATCTGCCCGGCAAGTGAGTCGATGGTTCGCGGGCCGTTCAACGCAGGTGGCGTCAACTGGGCGTTCGACTGTGTCGCTCATCCGACCGTCACGTGGAACGCTCTCGAGTCGCTGGAGTGGGAAGGCAACGTTGTCGTCATTGGCGTCGCTTCACAGACCGCAGAGTTCAAGGGGCTATACGGACGACTGACTCAGGTGGACCGAGGCATCATCGGCTGTCGATATGGCAGTTCGTCACCGCACCGCGACTTCCCGTACATCATGAACTTGTATCGCTCTGGCCAGGTGTTGCTCGATGAACTCGTCACTGCCGTGCGCCCCATCGACAAGTGGCAAGACTCGATTCACGAGATGGAGACCGGCGCCGTCGCTCGCGGCGTCTTATCTTTCTAGTCGCTAAGACCCAGTTCGAACTCACTTTTTCATCGTTGAACAATGCCTGTCCCCTCTGTTCCCATTCGTGGTGACTTCGAAAACTTGCTCGACTTGTTCGATGCTGTCTTGAACGTTGCGCCAGAAGTAGAGGCGTACGTTCAACCAACATCAACTGGCGCGACAGTGCGCATGACATTTCTTGAGTGGGCAACTCGGGCCGATGCACTCGCCGGCTGGCTCTCCGACAAAGGCGTCAACAAGGGTGACGTGGTCGGAATTCGACTGCCAAGCTGCATCGATTATGTGGTTGCGTACCAAGCAATCACCAGAGTTGGCGCCATCGCCACCGGCATCAACCCGCGCTACGGACAAGGTGAAGTCGACCACATCATCAATCGATCGAACCCCGTTCACATCTTCGACGGGCCTCTTCCGGACGTATCCGGCGGAGACCCCTTTCGTCGCAGAGTGGACTTGTCGCACGATGACCCGATTGCCATTGTGTGGACTGGCGGCACAACCGGATACCCAAAGGGTGCATGGTTCGACCATCGTTGCCTGGAAGCAATGACTGGTGGTGCGGGCGATCTCTCACATGTCGGTGACCGACGACTGTCGCCTCTTCCCTTTGCTCATGTTGGTGCCATGACCCGATTGTGGGATGAACTCATGCACGTCATCACCACCGTCATCGTTCCGTCGCCATGGACAGCAGAGGGTGCGCTCGTTGCAATCAACGACGAACGCGTGACCGTTAGTCAAGGCGTGCCGACGCAGTACCGCATGATGTTCGATCACCCGCGATTCGCTGAAACTGATGTCAGCCATCTGCGCGTTGCCGGCATCGGTGCTGCTCGAATTCCTCCAGAGTTAGTCATCGAGATGCGAGAGAAGCTTGGGTGCAACGTGTTGGCGCGCTACACGAGCACTGAAGCGTGCGTATCCACCGGCACCAGCATCAACGATGACATTGACACCATCTGCAACACCGTCGGTAAACCGAGTGCCGCCGTGGAACTTCGACTGGTGCACGAAGACGGTCATGTCTGCAAGCAAGACGAAGTGGGGGTCGTGCATCTTCGTAGTCGAGCAATGATGCGTGGGTACTGGAAAGACGAAGAACGCACTCGTGAAGCGTTCTCGGAGGATGGTTTTCTCATCACCGGTGACCTGGGGTTCGTCGACTCGAAAGGCGACCTACACCTCGTCGGTCGCAATACTGAGATGTTCATTCGCGGTGGATACAACGTGTATCCGGTCGAAATTGAGAATCACCTCGGCACTCATCCCGACGTGACCGCCGCAGCAGTCGTGGGGGCGAGCGTCGACGACCGCCTCGGAGAGATCGGCGTGCTGTTCGCAGTGCCGCGCCCTGGGGCCACCCTCACTTTGGAATCCGTGCGCGACCACGTGAAAGCGTCTTTGGCCAGTTACAAGGCGCCTGATGTGCTGGTCTGCGTCACCGAACTTCCGCTGACGTCGCTCGGCAAAGTAGACAAGAAGCAACTTCAACCGCTCGCAGACAAGGAGGCAGCCGCGTGGCAGCGATAGAGGGACTCATCGACACAACGGGAAAGACGCTGTGG
>JBJTGC010000317.1:0-2164 GCA_046093725.1 Actinomycetota bacterium | reverse complement strand
GTGGGGCCGGAAGCTACGTACTCATCGTGTACTTGGTGTACAGCGGCGAGAAGCTCGAAGAGAATTGCGAAAAGTAGGGAAGGGAATCGACGCATGTCATTGGAAAGAATCTCAAACAAAGTGGCGCTTCAGTCAATTGACCAATGGCTGAAGGTGTCCAAGCAAAAGAACCACATGAGCCCAGTGATCAAAGAACTGACCGATGACATTCGCGATGAAAGCAATTTGGCATCGTGGTCTCGGGTCAATTTCATGCAGTTGAGTCCCTTTCGAACTGAAACACCTCGGTTACTGCACATTGTCCGAGCGGGCTGCCTCTTTCTGCCGATTCTTCTCACGTGGCTTGCCTTGTCTCAGGTCATCGGGCCCTTCGCCCTATATCTGCAGAACGTGCAAGCGAGTGCAAACTTCCTTTGGTTCTGGCAGCAAAACCCTGACAACTCATTTTCTGATCTGTATGTGTTGAGTCACGTTGCTCTGACTGATGCTGCAGTGCTCGCGTTTCTGCTTGTGCTCGCGATGCGCATCAGCTGGTGGGAGACAACGCGCGAGGAAAAGATGGAGACCGTCTATGCGGACATGCTCTCCACGCTCGAGCGGTATTTCGCGCCACATCGTTCCAACTGAGTCTCCACGTGAGTCCTGAGGACTTCAATACGCACACCGCCTCACCCCGAGGATTCGCACAAGCTTTCATTCATGAGAAGGTCGGTGCCAATGCACCAACAATCGTGTGTGTGCATGGGTGGCCAGAGACAAAACGCATTTTTTGGAAAGTCATTGCGCCGTTGCGCCAAGCCGGATTCAACGTTGTTGTTCCAGACCTACGGGGTTTCGGAGACTCAGATGTCGCGCCTGACGGGTTCAATGATGTAGCCGCACACGCCGATGACATCGTTGCTCTCGTGCGCGATCATCTCAGATACGACAAGGTCGTGCTGGCTGGTGGCGACCTCGGTGGCCCGATCATTCAGCATTTGGCGCTCACAGAGCCTGATTGGGTTGACCGCATGGTGCTATTCAACTCACCACTGCCATATGACAAAACAACGATGGCGCATCTCGATACGCGGCCGCCGCGTGCATCAATGGATTACTTCATCCGCCAAGCCACCGACGCAGATGGCCTCATCAGTGAATTGCCGTCCGAACGTTCGCGAATGAACTACATCGCCACGTTCTACACGTCGCGTTATTGGGCGCACCCAGGATCCTTCTCTGACGATGAGGTCCAATTCCACGTCGCACCATTTGCCAATGGCTCTAAGTTGCGTGCCACATTCGCCAACTATGAGTCATCGATTCCGGGCGCTCGCGTGTCGGCCCACGCGAAACTTGGTCCGAACCAACACACGAAAACGTTGATTCTGTTCGGGCCAAGCGATCGTGTGCTGTATCCCGATTTCGACAAGATGGCCGCACTGGTATTCACGAATCATGTCGGGCCATTTCTGTTGCGTGACTGCGGCCACTTTGTACCGTGGGAGGCCCCTCATCAGTTTGTGTCAGGCACCGTCGCGTTCTGTGCTGACCTGTTGCGCTAAATCTTCGAGGAAGATTCCCTCTCAAGTCGAGCTGCAATCTCGCGGTCACGGCGGATCACATTGCGCACAACCACTGTTGCAATTGTTCCGACTGCCGCAATCAGGATGGCGAAGACGAGCCACTGGAGTGCACCGCCTCGGTCACCGGCTTGCTCAGGCTTCTTGCCACAGTTGGGCTTTGGAAGCAGACCAATGCATTGGGAAGGCTCTTCTTCAAGGTCGTAGACAAACGTGGATTGTGTAATGGGAAGCGTGGTGTCAGATGAGTCTTGACTTTTTGTCAGACCGGAGTTGGCCCGCGCAACGTCAGTCAGTGGCAAGGCGGAAAACAACATTGCAAGCGAGGCCACTGTGAATGCACGACGAGTCGACATGGCTCCATCGTCACACGCCAACTAAGGTGAAACAAGTTATGAGCACACACGACACCGTTCTTGTCGTTGATTTCGGTGCCCAGTACGCCCAGCTCATTGCTCGCCGTGTGCGCGAGGCTGAGGTGTATTCACAAATCGTATCTTACAGACTATCGGCAGCAGAAATCGCAGCATATAGAACAAATTCGATCATTCTTTCGGGTGGGCCGAAGAGTGTTCATGTCGTAGGCTCTCCGAGACTTGATC
>JBJTGC010000316.1:0-9532 GCA_046093725.1 Actinomycetota bacterium | reverse complement strand
CCTTCTCCGGTCGAACGGATTCGGCCGCCGGCACCTGCCCGCTTTTTTTCGGCGAAGACGATTCGGGAGATTCGGACGCTTTGGCAGGCGGCGTCGGCACTGGTTTGGCGATTACGCGACTCATGGTCATCTCTGGCGATGGTGGCTGGTGTGGCGATATCGGTGTCACCGAACTATCGGTGCACAAGTTGATGTACGAGCTGAGCAAGTCAGCCTCAGCATGGAATGCGTGGAAAAACAAAACTCTCAAATACTCCACCACCGCGGGGGGTGCTCCTATGGGTGAAGGTAACGAGAATGGATAGTTGTGTTGTCAGTTAACGGGTGATATTTGTCATTTGAGTTCATCTGAAATAACGCGCCGCATTGAATTGAGCATTAGTCTTTGGTCAAGAAGACAACGTCTATTGCTTGTCAACAACGGCCTTGTATTGACCCAATAGTCGCGACGCTTGTCCGTGCACTTCCGCGCCCACGACACCTGCGGGGTAGCGATCCTCAAGCGTTCGTCGAATGCCGTCTCGCCACGACACTTTGCACGGCCCCGTAAGGCTCAGTCGCTTGGTGTTGTCGGCAACGGACCCGCGCAGTGTGTTCGGTATGGGTTTCACTTGCATGTTGGGCGACTTGCCTGTGAGTTCACCGATATATCGGCACCACTCTTCGACGGTCGGAGTTTCGTCGCCGCCCCAGTTCACCACCGTTGCCGGAACGCTGGCCGCCTTCAACAAAGCTTCTACCTGTTCGTTGATGTCGTCTTGATGGATGATGCTGTAGGGCGCCGGGTCCCATCGAGCGATGATGGGTTGGTCGGCCACCATCCAATCCATCTGATATGTCGGCAACCCGCCGTTTGGGCCGTATGAAGCGTTCATCCGCGCAACGGTCACAGGCAGGTTGAATGCACGAGCGCAGTAACGAGCCACTGCTTCTTCGGAAATCTTTGAGATGGAATATGTAGGGGACATCACGTAGTTGACGTCGCCCAATGGGTCTGTTTCACGGAATGCGTGCCACGGATCATCAACCGGCTTGTACACGGATTGTGTCGACATGATGAGCGCGGCTTTTGCTTTGCGGCAGTGCTGTAACAACAAACCTGTACCTTCAGCGTTCACAGTGAGCGCCCAGTCGTAGTCAAGCCCCTCCACTTTGAACGCAGCTAGGTGCAGCACATAAGTGAAGTCATCAGGTAGCGATGAGTAGTCACCAATCGCAAGGTCGATGACACGTGTGGTGACGCCGAGCGCATCGACCTTTTCTCGCGAGCCAGGCTCTGAGAAGCGGGCGACGCCCCACACCTCGTTGTTCTGCGCCAAGTACTGCGTCATCGGAAATGCGATTTGCCCAGCTGGCCCGGTGATGAGGATCTTTTCTCCCTGCAACATGGAGCCCCCTTTCCTCTGGCACAGCCTGCCTTCCTAGGGTGGGGGAATGAAAATTGGCGTTCAACTCCATCCCCAAGCCACATCCGTCAAAGAGATGCGCACCGCATGGCGGGCCCTCGACGCGATGGGTGTCGACAGCATCTGGGTGTGGGATCACTTCTATCCGTTGTACGGAGACCCTGAGGCAACTCACTTCGAGGCCTACACCTTGCTCGCAGCGATGGCTGCCGACACGTGCCATTCCAAGATCGGTGCTTTAGTGACGTGCTACTCCTATCGCAACCCGCACCTTCTCGCAGACATGTCACGCACCATCGATCACATCAGCGATGGCCGCTTCATTCTCGGGCTTGGGTCAGGTTGGTTCGAACGTGATTACAGCGAATATGACTTTCACTTTGGTACCGCGCCAGAGCGACTCAAGATTCTCGAACAGGGTTTGCCAATCATCAAAGATCGACTGTCGAAGTTGAACCCAGGGCCCGTGAGCGGCCATATTCCTCTGATGATTGGGGGAAGCGGAGAGAAGGTGACTCTGCGTCTTGTCGCGCAACATGCTGACTTGTTGAACACTTTCGGACCTGTTGATGAGTTCCGTCACAAGAATGAAGTGCTGAACAACTGGTGTGCGAAGGTCGGGCGTAACCCCGCTGACATCGAGCGCACTGTTGCAATCGAACCTGATGATTTGGTGAATGCGTCGGCGTATGCCGAGGCAGGCGCGGATCATCTCATCGTGATGACGGGCGCTCCGTGGAGCTTCGAGTCCATTGAGCGAGCGTTAGCAGTGCGCTGACCGTTTCTCAGATAGCCACTAAGACAGTGAACTGATTGGAGGCCGTTCATTTAAGTTGAGCGGCTGGTTCACCCCGTTGGGTCGGTGCAGCGTGAGAATTGATTCGGCAAAGGTGGAACCTGCTCCAGCGCGATCAAGGACAGTTGCAAGCACTTCGGCAGCCTGCACGCCGAGCGACTGCAACGGCTGATTGCGATGATGTCGAACACCAAGGTCAACCTGTGTGATTGCCTCAGGCCCGTACTTCTGGGCAACGTCGATGAGCATGGCAATCTCGACACCCCATCCCTGGACAAAAGGAATATCTGCGATGGCAGATCGCCTCACCGCGTACTCGCCTGCAAGCGGTTGATGTAGGTCGGCGATTTCGGGGTAATACAACGACAGAAGCGGGCGAGCAACAAGCTCGGTCGTGCGTCCACCACCACCGGCTTCGGTTGGGCGGTAGTAGTGGGCTTTCACGATTGCGATGTCGTCATCGAGCAAGAGCGGTGCGACAAGCCTGGTCACCCAATCTGGTTCAAAACTGGTGACATCAGCATCGCACCACACAACGATGTCGGCAGAGCTAGCTACCAAAGTGGCCCACAGGGCATTTCCTTTGCCACGCCCATCGCCATGTTTGTCATGTATCTGGGAAATGGGAATGACTGTTGCACCAGTGGCTCGAGCGACATCGGCGGAACCATCGGTGGAACGATCATCAAGAACAATGAGTTCATCGACGAGCCCGTATTCTCCGCATAACGCATGCTTGGCGCGGGCGACGATGGTGCCGACGGTGATTGCTTCATCGCGGCACGGAATGCAGAGAGCAATGGTTCGCCCGTGCTTGCTGGCGATGGCCTTGTCGAGGCTCCAGTCACGTAGGGGGAATTCCTTGGTCACCACGCACTACGGTACCGGTTCGTGTTCGTGTACGGCGTGGTCAATGCATCTCCAGATTCCCTGAACATCGACTCCATTGTGTCGGACGAGGTGAGTGCGCGTCGTCGCGCTGAACAACTTCTGGCAGACGGTGCAGATGCCTTCGATGTCGGTGGGCAGGGTTCCACTGATGCTGCTCACGTGGTGTCGTGGGAGGAAGAGTGGAGTCGCCTCGAACAGGTCGTTCCTGTTCTCGCAAGTTTCGACGTGCCCGTCAGTGTCGACACATGGCGTCCAGAGACCGCAAGACGTGCGTTCGAGGCTGGTGCAACTGTGTTGAACGCTGCCAATGGAATGCAGTCTGATGACATGTGGGAAGTTGCTGCTCATTGCGAAGTGCCAGTGGTCATTCCATTTCTTTCTGGTCCGAACCCACGTGAGATGCAGATGGTGCGAACCGATCCCGTCGGAACGATGATTGCGTTCTTTGAAGCGCGACTAGCTGAAGCAGCTCGATTTGGGAAACGTGATGATTGTGTCATCGACCCCGGCACCGGATTTGCGCCGTCGAACTGGCCGTGGGAAGAGCGTTATGAGTATCAGAAGCACGTGTATTCGAACATGGATGAGTTGCGAGTTTTTGGTTTGCCGCTGTACATCGCATTGCCGTGGAAGGAGACGGCCCAGCACGACGAACTGTTGGAGATCATCTGCCGCAAGGGGCCAGAGTTTGGGCGCGCTCACTACCCGGCCAAAGTTCGTCGGTTCGAGCAAGCAGTCGCTGGCGCCTAGCGTTCGCACGAAGAGGGGGGCACATGCTCACACCACATGACGACTATCCAATTCATCAGACTCCATTGCCGATTGCTCACACCTTGTCGGGTAGCCAGAGCCACTATGACCGCTATTGGTTCAACGGATATCCAAGCGATGGCTCCTTCTTTTTCGCGGTGGCCATGGGTCATTATCCGAACCGTGGGGTGATAGACGGTGCGTTGTCCGTGGTTGTTGATGGCGTGCAACGTTCGGTGTACGTGTCTGGTCGAATGCCACTTGATCGGGCCACGAGCATCGGACCCATGCGTATTGAAGTGGTCGAGCCACTTCGCACCATTCGCGTTGTCGTTGACGAGAATGAACATGGAGTGTCGGGCGACATCACCTTCCTCGCCTCGACATTCGCGGTTGAAGAACCACGGCAGGCGACTTCGCGCGAAGGTCGAGTGCAGATGGACTCGACGCGACTCACCCAGTGGGGTCGATGGTCTGGTTGGTTGAAGGTGAATGGTCGACGTATCGACCTAGACCCGGCCACCACCTATGCAACGCGGGATCGTTCCTGGGGAGAGCGAGCCGTCAGCGGATTATCGCCAGTGAACGCCGCACCGGTGATGCCACAGATTGCGTTCATGTGGGCGCCCCTTCATTTCTCGTCGTTCTGCCTGCATGCAATGGCTTTCGAACGCGGTGACGGTTACCGATGGATGGAAGCTGCGCGCTATGTGCCGCACCTGCCAACAGCCGATGCTCCGACGTGGGGAGAAGATCCGTCAGAGCATCTGAACGGTTTTGACATTGATCTCACCTGGAAAAGTGGCACACGTGAGATGAGCACTGCACGGTTGAACATGAATCGCTTAGACGGCTCCCCCATAGAAGTTGAATTTGAGCCACTCTTTTCATTTCGTATGCGCGGTATTGGGTATCACCATCCCGAGTTTGGGCATGGCTCGGTGCACGGTGAGTTTCGTATCGGCGGGGAAGAGATACATCTAGACACTCTCGATCCACGTGACTACACCATGATTCACGTGCAGACCTTGAGCCGCTTGAAGTCGAATGTGGGCGAGGGCATGGGAGTGCTCGAGCAGCTGTTCATCGGAGAGCATCGACCGACTGGCCTTGCAGGCCTCGTCGACGGGTTTGGCGCATGACTCGTCATCTTCCGTCCGTCTTCGAATCACCTCGAGACTTTCAGGAAGTGGTGCGGCGATTCGAACAAGTGTGTCGTCGTGCTCCGTTCATCGGCAATGGGGCAACTGTGGAGAAGGGCATTGAATATGCGCATGGCATCGCTGACTACAGCATCCGCCTTGCTGCAAGCGACGACACGTCGCGGCCACATCTCATGCGCACGTCTGGAGTCGTAACGCACGACGACCCTGCATCGCCTACTGCAGTGTTTCGCCGAAATGGTCTCGACAACCCAGATAACGACTATCTGATTTGCTCGCTTGACGCTGACCATGAATATGTGGTGTCGGGTGTGCGCGGGTCGACGTGCGAGTTGAATCTTCAATTGCTCGACGGCAACTACAGCGACCGGGTGGATGCCTTCGCCATGAACAAGGGCATCTTGCCGTCGCGCAATTTGCCAGTGAAGTCAGATGGCACGTTCGAGGTGCTTCTTGCCCGACAAGCATCGTCGTCTGCAGATGTGCTCACGATGCCTGCTGACACTCGTGCCATCATCGTTCGGCAGAGCTACGCCAACTGGGCACATGAGGCGGCAGGTGCAGTACGAGTCACGCGTGTGGGGGATTCCTCGCCCGATGATGTGAACATTGATGACGAGTTTTGGCTGCGGGCAACGATGTACTTCCAGAACACCATGTCCGTGTGGCTGCAGTTCGGCCCAGGTGTTCAGGCGCTCGTTGCGCCAGCAGCAGGGCCGAAGTCGCTTCCGTACAACGCGGTGCGACTGCCTCGGCGAACACCAGGTGGCTTTCCTGACCAGTTTTCGATGTCAGCGCGATTTGCTGTTCGCGACGATGAGGAAGTTGTCATCACCATGCAGCCAAGCGGTGCTGCGTATCACGCCATTCAGTTGGGTGATTACTGGTTCACGTCGTTGCCCTACGTGCACAGGCAGAGCAGTTTGAACGGGGCGCAATATCGAATGTCAACTGATGGCTCGGTATCCGTGGTTATTTCCAAGACTGACCCAGGCGTCAACAACTGGCTTGATACGTGTGGCTTGGGTGAGGGCTATGTCTTTGTGCGCTGGCAAGGGTTGCCAGATGGCATCGAGCCGCCCGAACCCACTATCGCGGTGGTTCCCGCTGGGCAGTCATTGCAGCGCGAACTTGGTGGTGGGCCTGTGGGAAGTGCCAACGGCAACCTCAACGGGCGCGATACGGCTGGCCGAGTGAAGGCGTTCGCACAGCGAGAACACGCTGCTCGTCGCGCCGATTGGGCCTGAGTTCCGGTTGGAGAAATTGTGATGCTGCGTCACACGAGGCGACGAAAGGTCACGTTGATGCGAGGTGCGCGGACCTTTCGCTGACGAGGCACCTGGTGAACCCACTTGTGTTGGGTGGCGCCACTCATCAGTAGTAGTGAACCGCTTGTTAAGTCGAGTTTCACCGTTTCCTTGGTCTCGCGATGGCGCAGATCAAACCTTCGAACTGCACCGAAGCTGACTGACGCAATCACCGGTTCACGACCATTCTCGGGTTCGTCATCGGCGTGCCATCCGAGGGCATCGTCGCCACTTCGATACAGGTTGACCAATGCAGAGTTGAAGTGGTGACCAGTGTGTTGTTCCACCAGTACGCGCAGACTCTCGAGCACAGGTGTAAACCGATGGGCGATGCGAGAGGTACCTGAGTACACGTAGGGGCGACCATCGGTGTTCATCCACGCAGACAGCCGAGGTTCATTCACCTTCCGTCCGAAGACTGTGAGCTCAACTGACTCCCACGGTGTGGTGGTCTCAATGTCGGAGAACATCTGCATATCTGATGTCGAATCGAGAAAGTCGGGTGTGAAAACAGCACTGCCGTCATGCGGGAGAAGTTCGCCAGACCCGAAGAGCACGGTGACTAGTTCGATGCGTGGCGACGGTCGTTGAGGAAGGGGTACTTGGCCCGAACCTCGCGCACACGGTCTGCTGAGACATCGGCGCTGATGAAGCATTCGAGTTCGTCGGCGCTTGCCAGTTCCTCGCCGAGAGGAGAAAAGATTCGGCTGGCCCCACCGTAGGAGAGTCCTCCGCCCACACCGGTGCGATTGCAACCAACCACGTATGACTGGTTTTCTATTGCGCGGGCTTTCAGTAGCGCCAACCAATGTTCTTGCCGTGCGAGCGGCCAGTTGGCAGGCACCACGTATACGTCTGTGTGTGGGGCGAGTCCCCAGAACTCGTCGGCAAATCGAAGGTCGTAACACACGAAGAGCGTGACGCGAAGGCCTGACACGTTCAACGTCATGTGTGTAGAGCCGGGCCGAAAATGATGGTGCTCATTTCCGTACGTAAACGGATGAATTTTGCGATAGCGGTGCTGGTTTCCCTCTGGGTCGGCAACGACAAATGAGTTGTAGGGCCTCGTGTCGTCGTCAGCAAGCTCTGGACAACTGCCGCCAATCCACACTCCATGACGTGTTGCTTGAGCAGCAAGAAACGTACTTGAGGGACCACCCGTTGGCTCGCCGATTGTTGGATCGTCTACGACAAAGCCAGTCGAGAACATCTCAGGAAGCACGATGAAGGTTGCTCCATCGCTCACCGCTTGAGTAATGAGTGTCTCAAGGTGCGCGAAGTTTGCCTCACGATCTGCCCACGCGATGTCGTACTGGAGCGCAGCAATCTTCATGCGACACCAACACAAAGTCGCTTGACTGCACGCTCGAGAAGGTCAAACGTCTTACAGAATGCGAACCGCACCAAGTATCGGCCTTCATGGGCGTGTTCGGGTGAGTAGAAAACGCCGTTTGGTATGGCGACCACTCCGTGAGTATGTGGGAGGCGTCGACAGAAGGCGAGGCCATCACCGTCTGGGTCGACCGGTCGAATGTCTGCGGTTATGAACTACGTGCCATCGGGTTTGTGCGCGGTGAACCCGGCCTTCTCAAGACCAGTCAGCAAAACGTCGCGCTTTAGTTTCAAGTCTTCGGAGATGTCCTCAAAGTAGGAATCGGGAAGGGAAAGCCCTATTGCGATGGCGGGTTGGAACGGGGCGCCATTTACATAGGTCAGGAATTGTTTTGCGGTGCGTACCGCGGTGAGAAGTGGTGACGGCGCGCAGGCCCATCCGATCTTCCATCCAGTGGTGTTGAAGGTCTTGCCACCAGATGAGACGGTGATGGTTCGCTCTCGCATGCCGTCAAGTGTGGCTATGGGAATGTGATGTGCATCGTCGAAGACGAGATGTTCGTACACCTCGTCACTGATGACAACCAAGTCATGTTCTCGTGCAAGAGACGCGATGGTCTCCAACTCCGAACGAGTGAACACCGTTCCGGTGGGGTTGTGCGGTGTGTTCAGCAAGATCGCACGGGTTCGCGGACTGATGGCGTTACGAAGTTCGCTCAGGTCAAAGACGTAGCGACCATCGTTCTGTGGGCGAAGCAACACAGGCACCGCTCGAGCACGAGCCATCGCAATGCAAGCCATGTAACTGTCGTACATCGGTTCGAACACGACCACTTCGTCGCCGTCGTTCAGAAGGCCGAGCAGAGCACCCGCGAGTGCTTCTGTTGCGCCTGCTGTAACAAGCACCTCGGTGTCTGAGTCGTAGGTGAGGTTCCAGAACCGCACCTGATGCTGAGCGATGGCTTCGCGCAGATCACTCATGCCAATGCCAGGTGGGTACTGGTTGTTCCCAGAGCGAATTTCTGCAACGGCGCGGTCGAGCACTTCTCGCGGCCCGTCGTAGTTGGGGAAACCTTGTCCGAGGTTGATCGCACCGGTCGCTGCAGCTAGTGCGGACATCTCCGAAAAGATGGTGGTGCCGAACCCCTTGAGAACGTCAGCGGTGTGGGGCGACTCGGACACGTCTCAAGCGTATTCGGCAGTCAGTGCTCAGTAGTGTTCGCGATATGGGTCGAATTGAGGGGAAAGTTGCAGTCGTCACTGGTGGTGCCGACGGCTTTGGTGCGGGAGTCGTGCGCCGGTTTGCAGAAGCGGGCGCTGGCGTCCTTCTTGCTGACATCGACTCTGAACAGGGTGAAGCACTTGCTTCGTCTCTTTCCGGTGTCGAGTTCATGCGCGTCGACGTGTGTCGACGTGAAGACAATGAGGCGATGGTCGCGCGAGCCGTTGAGCGGTTCGGTGCCATCGACATTCTGGTGAACAACGCGTGGGGTGGAGGCACCATGACGCGTGTTGAATTGAAGTCGCCAGAGTCTTTGCAACACGGCTTCGATATGACCTTTTATGCCGCCTATTGGTCGATGCGCGCTGCGTTCACGCACATGAAGGCGCGAGGCTGGGGCCGCGTCGTAAATATGTGTTCATTGAATGGTGTCAACGCCCACATTGGCACTCTCGAGTACAACGTCGGCAAAGAAGCACTGCGAACGCTCACGCGTACAGCGGCTCGCGAGTGGGCTCCCACTGGTGTCACTGTTAACGCCGTGTGTCCCGGCGCCAAGAGCGCGGCTTTCCGACGCGTCATGTCGCAAAACCCTGAAATGGAAAAGATGGCTGATGCTGGAAACCCCATGGGTCGTATCGGAGACCCATATGACGACATCGCGC
>JBJTGC010000315.1:0-3296 GCA_046093725.1 Actinomycetota bacterium | reverse complement strand
ACGCACAACGGCCACGGGAGGGCACACGCCCCCACCAGTCGTGCAGCACAGACAGCGTTCGTCACCACTCGTACAGGCGACATCGGACTTCTTGTACGCACCACGGTGCTGTATTACGCTGCGAATGCGTGGACGCAAAAGACGCTCGGTATCTCCGGCTTCACCATTCGAGGTCTGTCTGCTTGGGCGCTGTCGGGCGAACCAAGTTCGACAGCCATCACGGTTGGTGCGGTCGCGCTTTTCATCGCTTGCATCGGCAAGAGCGGTCAGTTCCCGCTGCACACCTGGCTGCCCGATGCCATGGCCGGCCCGACTCCGGTCAGTTCGCTGTTGCACTCCTCGACGATGGTCGTCGCAGGTGTCTTCTTGGTGGCGCGTCTGTACCCGGTGTTCTTCGAGGGAATGAACATCCTCGGCACCAACGTGAACTTCATCGTGGTCATCGGTGGTATCACCATCGTCATTGCCGCCGCATTGGCCTTCGTGCAAAACGACATCAAGAAAGTGCTCGCGTACTCGACTGTGTCGCAGTTGGGTTACATGATGATGGGACTCGGTGCAGGTGCATGGTTGCCGGCTGTGTTCCACATTTTCACTCACGCATTCTTCAAAGCATGTTTGTTCCTCGGAGCAGGCTCGATCAGTCACAGTGCGTCGCATCACTCATTCGACATGAAGAAAGACATGGGCGGCCTTCGTAAGTACATGCCCATCACGTTCATCACGTGGATTGTCAGCACACTCGCACTTTGTGGAGTGTTCCCATTCTCCGGCTTTTTCTCAAAAGACGAGATCATCGACAACGTCGGGCACAACGGTTACAACCTGTTCATGATTGTCGGACTTGTCGGAGCATTCCTGACAGCCGCGTACATGACTCGTGCCACCTACCTCACTTTCTTTGGTACGTCACGCGGCGCTTCTGCAGGCGAGCATCACGATGACGCTCACGGTTCGCACGACAGCCACGCAACCCACGCTGATCACGGTCATGACGCACACGCCCATGACACGCACGGTCACGATGACCACGCATCACATGGGGAGTCTCACGGGCCGCGTGAGAGTGGCAAGTTGATCACCGTGCCGCTCATCATCCTCGCCGTACTTGCCATCGGTTCGGGCTTCTTGAATGCCACACCATTCGGTGAGAAGTGGGAGAAGTTGAAGGTGTGGGTCGAGCCACGCGCAGAAGTGGTTGATGCCACCAGCGTCGCATTGGTTGCTCACGGTGGACCTGGCGAAGTTCGTGCGCTTCCTGCGGCTGAGGAGTCAGAAGACGGACACCATTCATCGCCATGCGGGTCTGAAACTCCGAAAGATGGTGTGTGTGTCGCACCTCAACTGAACCACGCGAAGTTCAAGTGGTCAAAGGCCGCGATGTCACTCATCATCGTCTTCGCGGGCATTCTCATCAGCTGGTTCTTGTCGATGCAGTTGTATGAACGCAAGAACAAGGCTCTTGTCGGCCTCACTCAGCGAAACAAATTGCTCGGTGCTGGCTACAACTTTCTTGCGAACAAGTACTACCTCGACGTGTTGTACGAGAACATCATCGTCAAAGCAATCGCGTATCCCATCTCGCGCGGTGCCTACTGGATCAATCAGAAGGTTCTCGACGGCGCAGTCAACGGTGCTGGCATCGTTGCTCGCGTGTCCGCAGGTTGGGTGTATCGCAACATCGACCAGCGCGTGGTCGATGGCGCAGTCAACAGCTCGGGGGCCGCAGCCCAAGGGGCAGGGTCTGCATTGCGGCCTGTTCAGTCCGGAAAAGTCAATCAGTATGGGGCGTTGTTGTTCGGCGCTGCCGCCATCGGCGCTCTCGTACTCGTCATCATCAACACCTGAGGGAGCTGGAAGACATGGAACTCCTGCGTGACAACAACTGGGTACTAACGATCGGCACATTCCTGCCGATGGTCGGTGTCCTCATCATGCTCTTCATTCCGAAGGCTGATGAGGTGGCCCACAAGGCAGTGGCGCTTGCGACAGCAGTTGCAACGTTGGCAGTCGGCGTGTGGACGCTCGTGCTGTTCGACTATGGCCAAGCCGAGAAGTTGCAGTTCGTGGCTGATGTCGAGTGGATCTAGATCATCAAGAGCTCGTATCTCATCGGTCTCGATGGCATCAGCTTGCCGATGTATTTCCTCTCGATGGTCGTCACCGTGTTGGTGATGATTTACAGCTGGGACCACATTCCGAACCCGGGCAACCCGAAAGCATTCCTCATTCTCATGCTGATCCTGCAGACAGGCATGGCCGGAACATTCATCGCACAAGACCTCGTGCTCTTCTTCGTGTTCTTCGAAGTGGTGCTCTTGCCGATGTATTTCATGATTGGTGTGTGGGGTGGAGAGCAGCGTCAATACGCCTCGCTGAAGTTCTTCTTGTACACCATGTTCGGATCTGCGCTCATGCTCGTCGCGTTCCTCGCACTGTTCTTCAAGACCGGTGCAGAGAGCTTCGCAATTCCGTACCTCGTCGAAAACGGTGCATCGATTGCGCGTAACACGCAGATTTGGATCTTCGCCGGAATGTTCATCGGATTCGCAGTGAAGGTGCCGATGTTCCCATTCCACACCTGGCTGCCTGACGCACACACGCAAGCTCCCACACAAGGGTCGGTCATCCTTGCAGCCATCTTGTTGAAGCTCGGAACGTATGGTTTCATCCGTATCGCAATTCCGGTGTTGCCCGAAGCAGCGAAAGAGTGGGCCCCATGGATTGGGTTGCTCGCCGTCATCGGAATCATTTACGGCGCACTCGGATGTCTTGCTCAGACCGACATGAAGCGTCTAATCGCATTTTCGTCGGTCGCGCACATGGGCTTTGTCATGCTTGGCATCTCGACGCTGACTCCATTTGGTTTCAACGCTGCACTGTTCGGAATGGTGGCGCACGGTCTCATCACCGGCATGTTGTTCTTCGTCGCAGGAAGCGTGAAAGAGCGCTATCACACGCTTGAAATCAAGCGTCTCTCTGGCATGTTGAAGCAAGTGCCTCGTCTCGGTTGGATCATGGGCTTTTGTGCAATGGCATCGCTTGGCTTGCCTGGCCTCGCTGGGTTCTGGGGTGAGTTCCCCGCGATCTTGTCCGCATACAGTCCCGCCGAAGGTCTTCCGGAGGAAACCTTCCGTACCTTCATGGTGATTGCAGCAATCGGCACAGTTTTTGCCGCTGGTTACTTGCTCTGGTTGTACCAGCGCACTGCGTTCGGCGAACCAAGCGCTGAGTTCACCGGTCACGGAGACGGACACGGTCACGGTCACGGTCATGGAGATGGACATGATGACATC
>JBJTGC010000314.1:0-6823 GCA_046093725.1 Actinomycetota bacterium | reverse complement strand
CGTGGTGCGGAGTTGCTGCACTCGCAGTAGCGGTGCTTCTCGGTGCAACCGGTCTCGAACCTCTGCTCACCTTTGCGCTCGGTGGCTTTGCCACGGGTGCAGCGTTGCGTCAGCTCGTTCTTGCGACTCGTCGACAGAAGTGGCGTGGACTTGTGGGGCGGGCAAACGGCGGAATGATCGTGCACATCGGGGTCATCATGATCTCGGTGGCTCTTGCCGCCTCCAACTCATACACACGAAGCCAAGAGTTGACGCTTGCAAAAGGAGTCCCCGCATCCTTCGGGGGACACACGTTCGAGCTCAAAGGTTTCGTCGAAGAATCTGATGCACGACGTACATCAATAAAGGTCGACGTTTCGATAGACGGTGGTAAGTCATATCGGCCAGCCATCCACAAGTTCACTTCGATGGGGCAAAACGTCGGAACGCCATCGGTGAAGTCGAGCTGGTCGAAAGACATTTATCTCACTCTCGAGCCACCGGTGAAGCCGACGAGCAACGAGGCAAAAATCAAGGTGTTCATCAAACCGATGATGACGTGGATGTGGGCCGGTGGAATCCTCATGGCAATTGGCACCGTGTTGTCCGCGTTTCCTGGTCGCCGGCGCCGCCCCACAGACCCGGTATCTGCTCCAGTCCCAACTGCATTGACGGGAATTTCACCTTGAACGACCGAGAAAACTTGGCCGTCGTGAATGTCGCACCTGTGGCCCGTAGTCGACGATCATCGTTGATTGCCGCGGCAGTCGGAGTGGTTGTCGCGCTGTTCTTCGTCGTTCTCGTTGTGTCGTCTCCCGAGGACCGAGAGAGTGCTGCGTCGCCGTTGCTCGGTAACCCAGCCCCTGTGGTGAAGTCGACCACCTTGGACAATGCGCAATTCGATTTGTCGCGTCGCCGAGGTAGCTGGGTGATGTTCAACTTCTTCAATTCGACGTGTGTTCCTTGCCGTCAGGAACATCCCGAATTGGTAGCATTTCACGAGGCCCAGGCCTCTGTTGCAACTCCCACCGAGTTGTACTCGATCATCAATGACGACAGCGACAATGCAGTTCGTGCCTTCTTCGAAGCAAATAACGGAGACTGGCCAAAGGTGCGTGATGACGACGGATCAATCGCTGTTGCCTTTGGGGTGGCAAAAGTTCCTGAGACCTGGATCATTGATCCGAACGGTTTTGTTCGAATGCGTTTCATCGGTGCAGTCACCAAAGGTCTGCTCACTGAAAAAGTGACAGAGTTGCAAGCGGCTTTCGAGGGTATGTGATGGGGTCCTCACAAGCAAAGCCGTTGTCGGCTCGATTGAAGTCGTGGCCCATGTGGATGTTCATGGCAATTGTGACGGTTTGTCTGCTTGCGGTCGGTGCTGGTCGTGAAGGTGGCCCGCTCACCCAACAAGAACGAATTGATGTCATCACGAAACGACTCGCGTGCCCCACTTGTGACGGTGAAAGTGTGTTTGTGTCGCAAGCGTCAGCAGCTGTGAACATCAAAAATGAAGTGGCTCGCCAAGTTGCTTCGGGACAGCGCGATGATGAACAAATCGTCGCGTATATAGAGGAGCGTTTCGGCGGGCGAGTGCTCTTGGTGCCCCGCGCAACCGGCTTCGATTCCCTTGTGTGGGTATTGCCGGTCTCGGTTCTTGTTTGTTCTGTGGCTGGTCTCGCGGCTGCGTTCAGGCGCTGGCGACGAGAACAAGGTCTTGTTCCATCAGATGACGACCGGGCGATGGTCGCGAGATTGTTGGCTGAAGAACCAGAGGACCATGATGAGGTGCCTCGGTGAGCACCCATGATGATGCCCAGAGAGAAGAGCGTCGATTTCTACTCGACTCGCTTCGCGACCTCGAACGTGAGCGTCAGGCCGGTGACATTGATGAGCATGACTTTGAGACACTGCGTGACGACTACACAGCACGAGTTGCTCTGCTGACAAAACAATTGGATGCCAAAAGTGGCCGGAGAAGTGACGCTGGTAATCGTTTTGGTCGGCGTGCTGTAACTGTTCTTGTCGTTGTTCTGCTCGGGTTGGCGGCCGGTTGGTTCGTGGCGGACAACAGTGGACAACGACTTCCAGGGCAAAGTGCCACGGGTGGAATCGAGCAGAGCACTGCGACGCTGTTGTCGCAAGCTCGACTTCTCAACTTCAATGACCCAGCACAAGCAATCACTTTGTACACCGAGGTTCTGAAGATCGAACCAGACAACCCTGAAGCGCTCACATATCGCTCTTGGCTGCTCGCTCTGTCTTCTCGTGAGGCGTCAGAAGACATCAAGAAAGTTGCTCTTGCAACGGCGCTCACCGATATCACTCGTGCCATCGAGGTTGACAACACCTACACCGACGCTTTTTGTCTCTTGGGCATCATCAACTTTCGTTTCCTCGACGATGCCGAACTTGCCAAACCGCCACTCGACAAGTGCCTCGCAGGCAATCCGCCACATGAAGTTCTCGGACTGGTGAACTCGATCGTCGACCAGGTGAATGCAGCCGTCGAAGGCAAGTGACAATCAACTGACGTCAGGGGGCGGTAGGTAATCCGCTCTGGTGAACGTTCCACCATCACGATGCAGAAAATAGGCAGCGCCCTTTCGTAGGGCAGCGGGGCCGTCAACGAACATTCCCCGTCGAACGAGAGCGTCGACCGTCGCAGGAATCACATCACCATGGCTACACAGCACCGCACCGTCGGGTGCATGTTCGAGTAGCGACAAGGTGACTTCGAAAGAAGTGTCTTCTGAGAGACGCTCGTCGACTGTCACCGCAATTCCGGTCTCCTCTGAGAGCGGTTGAAGGGTCTGGACACAGCGCAGATACGGACTTGAGATCAATGCAGTGACCCCTACCTGACGAAGCTCATTGACGAGAGCCGTGGCTTGACGTTCACCCTTGACGGAAAGCGGTCTCAGTTTGTCGTCGTCTGTCCATGCGCTGCGTGACCCAGCGTGTGCGTGTCGGACGAACGCGATGACCATCTCGTCAGGGTACCCACATGAAATTGCTGTATTTGGCGGATTTCATTTGCGTTCACCCAATAGTCAATCTGAGTCCACCATTGATGGGGGAGAGTTTGATTGTGACCTCTACACGCGAAGTTTCAACGACGAGAGTCAGAAAAAGTTTCATTCGCCGGAGTCACCAACTCCATGTTCGACGCCGCGACATTCTTCGCATGCAAGGCGTGAAACCTCTCCTCGCTGGACAAGCACTCGGGCAGATTGGTGATGCGGCAACATCACTCGTTGCTGCACAGATGCTGCTGTTTACGAACAACCAGGAGTCGATGAAGTCGTCTCTTCTCTTCTCTATTGGGATGATGCTCCCCGTGATGGTTCTTGTAGGTCCACTCGCCGGCATTGTGGTCGACAAACTCAATCGTCGACATGTGCTCGTCTCAGGGCATGTCATCAGGGGTGTGCTCTCGCTGTCTTTGATGTGCTGCTTGCACGCATCCCTTGCCGAACTCGCGTTTGTGTGCCTAGCCTTGATGTTGGCAACAACTCGTATCTTGTACAGCGCGCGAACTGCAAGTGTCGTACATTTCGTGAGGCGTCACGAACTGCCGGCTATCGATTCAATGTCTTTCATTCTAGGGATGGGCTCTGGATTGATAGGGGGTGGCGTTGCTGCTGTCCTTATTGATGTCAACTGGTATCTCGCATTGGCTATTGCAGCAGTTCTACAAGTTGCTGCAAGCCAGATATTCAAGTCAATCGACATGAGTATCTTCTTGCTGCGAGAGATTCGCAGAACTTCTTCTCGAGCAGACCTCCTCGGTGATCTTTTGGGCTCGAAGATTAAGTTTGCCATCGGCTCGACAGCGTCACTCCGCCTCTTTCTCGGCGTGACCGTGGCTTCAGTGGCACTTCATGTAGGCAGCAAACTGTCGCTACAAGCGGTTGGGTTTGCATCGCTACTCGCCCTCATCTCGTTGGGTAACTTCATGGGCTCACTTACTGCCGAGTGGTTTGTCGAGCGTTTTCGTCGTCGCTCCATAGCTGTGCTCGCCTCGCTGTCATCCGCGATCTTCATTGTGATGGGTCAGGTCGCAGGATCTCCTGGAGTGCAACTTGCGTCAGTTGCATTTTGTGCGTTTGCTTTTCAGAATCTGCGGATCTGTACTGACTCGTCCGTACAAGCGAACACTCCGGACGAGGTGTTGGGTCGGGTATTTGCGGCATACGACGTGATGTACAACGTCGCTTATGCGGTTGGAATTGTCGCGGGAGTCGCACTTTTTGGTGTGATTCACACAAGCGCGGTGCTCTCGATGATCTGTGCTTGCCACGTCTCTTTGGCCTTCCTTCTTGTGAGAGGTACTGAAACGGTGACCATCACTTCGGTTGGTGCTCCGATCCAGCAGCCCCTGGGCAGCTGAGGCACAATTGAGGAGTGGGCTTCTTCGACCGCAATCGTGATGATGTCGTTGCAAAGGGCTATGACCCAGCTCGATTGCCGCCCGGCCAATACCTCACCGAGCGTTTCCCAGTGCTTCACGTCGGTGACGTCCCGACGTATGGACCGGGTGAATGGTCGCTCACCATCGCGGGACTTGTCGACAAGCCCTACACATTGTCGTTTGAAGAACTAACTGCACTGCCGTCTCACACCATCACCACCGATATTCATTGCGTGACCAAGTGGTCGAAGTTCGACACGTGTTGGACTGGTGTTCGCGTACGCGATCTTTTCAACGCAGCTGGTGTACAGGCAGACGCATCGCATGTGATGGGACATGCCGAACATGGGTACACAGCAAACCTTCCACTTAAAGACGTGATGCGTGACGATTCGCTCGTGGTGTACGCATACGACGGTGAGCCCATAGAACCAATACATGGCGGACCCGTCCGACTTGTCGTTCCGCACCTTTATTTCTGGAAATCACCAAAGTGGCTGCGTGCGCTTGAGTTGATGCCGGCAGACAAGCCAGGCTTCTGGGAGAGAAACGGCTACCACATGTACGGTGATCCGTTTCTGGAACAGCGCTACTGGGGCGATTGAGACGAATTAGCTGACGTCGTCGTCAGTTATTTGTGGTGGTGCAGAAGGTGTCGCCTTTTGGTAACGACTCTGAATGCTCAGGGTCTGTTGACCCGTACAGGGCATCGAGCATTCCTTTCACCATTCCGCGATCAACAGAGCAGATGACCGGATTCTCGATAGCCACGTCACCAAAGGGACAATGACTTGTGACGATGCGGAGTTCGTTGTTGCGTTTTTCCGCGTGCGCTGCGAATCCGTGAGCAGTCAGCGCATCGGCACCTGCTTGCATGGCTGAGCGCAGTGAGCGTTGGCTCGCAGCAACATCGCTACCAGTGAGGCCAGCAGCCATGGCTCGGCCGTACTCTTGGCCAACTTCTTCGGCAAGGTCGTGTGCCTTGTCGGCGGGAAGTGCAGCAAGGGCTTTTCCGAGAAGTGTCAGCACCAAGTCATCGCTTCGTACAGGGAATTCAAGTTCATGCCCGGCTGTGGCGACGCGGTAATGCTTGCTCGGTCGACCGGCGCCACTGCGCTTTGTATGTTCGGTTGACACTTCGACGTAACCGCCCGCAGCAAGTTTTTCGAGGTGGTGTCGAGCCACATTCGGATGAAGGTCGAATTTGTCTGCCACTTGAGATGCGGTGACGCCTTCTGGGCAATCGCGAGCGAACAGATACACGGCACGTCGAGTTGGGTCGCCAAACGCGGATGTGATGGCAGACACAGTGGCAGTGAATGACTTCGGTGTCATCACACGGGTGGTCGTCACTTCAGCCACATCGGTATTCTACCTATAGCCGTAGTGCAAATTACCGACGTCCCCAACCGGAAGTACCCCCATGACCGCAAGCCCTGAACAGATCATCGAAGCTCTCCGCCCCGTCGAAGACCCGGAACTTCATCGTTCGATTGTCGACCTTGGCATGGTTCGAGACGTGCGCAACGACGCAGGTGCAGTATCGCTCACTGTCGTACTGACAGTGCCTGGATGTCCGTTACGAAACGAAATTCAGAACAGAGTGACCACTGCTGTCATGCCGCTCGACGGAGTGAAAAATGTGTCCATCGACTTCGCGGTGATGAACGATGCAGAGCGCGAAAAAGTTCGTCGTCTGGTGCATGGCGATGCAGCGGCGTCTGCTGGCACAAATGCTGCCCACGGCCATGCTGAAGGTCGGGCGATTCCATTTGCAAGCAATGACAGCAAGACGCGCCCGTTACTCATCTCATCGGGCAAGGGCGGCGTTGGGAAGAGCAGCGTCACCACGAACTTGGCAGTGGCACTCGCAGCGCGCGGCCACAAAGTCGGCATTGTCGACGCCGACATCTACGGATTCTCCATTCCTCGCATGCTCGGTGCCGAACGTGATCCCGTTGTCATCGACCAGATGTTGTTGCCCCCAGAAGCGTGGGGAGTTCGATGCATCAGCATCGGCTATTTCGTGCCAGAAGGCCAAGCAATCATTTGGCGTGGGCCAATGTTGCACAAGGCGCTTGAGCAGTTCCTCACCGATGTGTTCTGGGACGAACCTGACTATTTGCTGATCGATATGCCACCAGGCACCGGTGATATCGCACTCAGCCTCAGCCAGTATCTGCCTCGCGCCGAGGTGTACGTAGTGACGACGCCGCAACCGGCTGCTCAGAAAGTGGCGCGTTTGTCGGCAGCGATGGCAGAGAAAGTTAACTTGCCCGTCAAGGGAGTCATCGAGAACATGTCGTGGTTCACCGGGGATGATGGAAAGCGTTACGAACTGTTCGGCGCAGGCGGCGGACGCGAATTGGCAGAAGAGCTTGAGGTGCCATTGCTCGCACAAATCCCACTCGTCGCACAGCTCCGTGAGGG
>JBJTGC010000313.1:0-2031 GCA_046093725.1 Actinomycetota bacterium | reverse complement strand
GCCCTCAATCGTGCCGCTAAGTGAAGCGCCCTTTGCAGCGGATGTTGCCGTAAACGAACAGGCCACCGGCAACTGAGACGACACCAAGTTCTTCATGGCAATCAACGTGGGCACCTTGAGTCCGGCGTCAATGTCAACTGTGACAGAAAGGTTGGAGCGAAAACTGCACTTCAAAGTGAAAACGCCATCTGAGAAGCCGAGCGAATCGCTCTTGGCCGTACCGGTCAGGGTCACGAGCTTTCCTTCAACCGCTAACGTCGGCTTGCACTCAAGACTGACCACATTGAGCAATCTCACAGGGTTCGAGCTCAATGCAGCCTCAAGATCCTTCACCGATTTGTGTGTAGTCGCACCGTCACGGCAGTTCACCGAGTTCATGTCCGCAATGTCTCCGAGAATCGGTGTCCAGTCAGCATCGATCACCAAGTCGGCTGGCGCTGGCACCGTGACCGCGGGCGTAGATGCCCCAACCGAGGACGAGGCCACTCCGAGAGTTGCCACCACAATCACACCAACCAACGCCGTCCTACGCATGTGAAACCTCCAAGTTGTTGTCCTCAAGGTAGCACCGGCTTGAATTGCCCCGGGTCTAGTAACCCGCGCTTGCTATTGGGCTTGCAGATAGATGCCGTTCTTGAAGGAGGGGTCACTCAAGAATCGCACGACAGCGTCGCCGACGACAGAGGGTGGTGCACCCTGCTCGGCGACGAACTTCAGCGTCTCTGATGCGAGCACCCGTTCGGTTGCGATGAACCCTGGGTTGATGTTGCAGGTGCGTATACCCACTGCGCCGTATTCGAGAGCCAACATGTCTGCCATGCGGTGAAATCCGGCTTTTGTCGCTGCGTATGTAAGTGGCCAGCCACCTTTGCCCACGGGTGCTGGCGGAGTGTGTTGACCTGCCCCCGATGTGATGTTCACGATGGTTCCACGCAAATTGGCGATCAGTTCCTGTTGCAACATCGCGTTGAGAACTGTCTGAGTAAAGAGAAGTTGTGCAGTTAGGTTGCCGGTGACGCGATTGATGATGTCGCGACGGTCGACTTCGCCAAACAAGCGATCGTTGCCCGGACCAGCAAAGATGGCGTTGTTGACCAGCACATCGAGGCGACCATCAGTTTCGGCAAGGGCATCACGAGCCACGGTCTCCAGAGCGTCGAGGTCGAGAAGATCCATCACCACACATCGACACTCAGCACCGAGTTCTCGAGCCTCGCGTTGCGTGCGCTCAAGACTTCCCTCGAGTGGCCCTCCGGTCTCAGGACTACTACCTGAGCCCTCAGTAACGGTTCGAGCGGTGATCACCAAGTCGTATCCATTTGCTGCGAGTGCAAGTGCAATGCCCTTGCCCACTCCTCTGCTTGCTCCAGTGACCAGGGCGGTCGGCCTCCGTGTTGCCATCACAAAACCTCCGCTACTACTTCTGCGACTTCATTGGCCATCGTCGGATCGGATGTGGCGGGTACCACCACAAACTCATCACAGCCAATTTCTTTCATCTCGACCAGCAAGTCACGAAGGGACGCCTTGTCATGAATACGCATCGACTCACTGAGTTGTTTGGCGAAGTCCGGCGAGAACACTTCGAGATATTCATAGGCGAACCGACGAAGTACCTCGCGAGAATCCTTTCCAAGCGACACGAAGGTTCCGGTCATGTGTCGAGGCTTGTCGGTGCGTCCCGCGCTTGCCCACGCCGATTCTGCAGCAGCAAACTGGTGCTTGGCTTCTGACACATCAGCCATGAGAGTGAACCCGCTCACCCCATGAGCCCACTTCGCCACGCGTGCCATTGACTTCGGGCCCATTGCTGATCCGTAGAACCGGGGTCCGCCCTGCTGTAATGGTTCGGGCCCCACCGATTCCCCATCGGCAGCAGCGCCTCCGGCCCACAGCCTTTTCACTTCGGCAACTGCGTCGTCGAGTCGCTGATGGCGATTGTCGAACGGCGATGCAAGGGCGGCATAGTCCTGCCACCTTCCGCCAACTCCCACCGCAACGTCGAGACGGCCACCTGACATCACGTCGATT
>JBJTGC010000312.1:0-10392 GCA_046093725.1 Actinomycetota bacterium | reverse complement strand
TGTCCTGCAGGGCGCCCTTCGGTGTCGACCACTTCTGCAGGGTTGAATGTCATTCGTCGTTCGAGAAAGCCTTCGCGACCTGTCGTCGATTGAATGAAACAGACATCTTGGCTGTCGGGCTTGCTGGCAGTTCGAAGGCCGTGTTGTGACGCGAGTGACCGAACATCAGCCTTTGTGAGGCCGCCCACTGGGAAGAGGGTGCGGTCGAGCGCGCGTCCTTGCAACATATGCACGACGTAACTCTGATCCTTCTGCATGTCAGCACCGCGCGTAACTCGTAGAGCTCCTCGCTCATCGGTGGTGATTCGTGCGTGATGGCCTGTTGCCACGGCGTCGAATCCGAGAGCGTCAGCACGCTCGAGCAATCTGTCGAATTTGAGATGTCTGTTGCACTCCACGCAAGGGTTCGGTGTGACCCCGGTTTCGTGAGCTCGAACGTACGGATCAACCACGTGGGCATCGAAGTCTTCGGCGAAATTGAACACCAAGTGATCAACATCGAGTTGCTGGGCAACTCGGCGTGCGTCATCGACATCGCTCACTGAACAACAACCCGTGTCGCTCTCGCCGCCCCACAGTCGCATGGTGACGCCGACGATGTCATGACCTTGTTCACGCAACAAGAGCGCAGCCACCGACGAGTCGACCCCACCCGACATCGCCACCAAGACTTTCATCGCACACCCGCCGCGCTCGACCGTGACCGCAATGTCGAAGCCGCGTCAGTCACGATGCGCACTGCATCGTCAACATCTTGCTGAGTTGTGGTGTGACCAAGACTCAATCGCAGCGCGCCCATCGAGCGAGACTTCGACACTTTCATCGCCGCCAGAACATGAGATGGCTCCATGGCCCCGCTTGCACACGCAGATGCGGCTGATGCGCACAGACCCTGTTCATCTAGCAAGAACAAGAGTGCCTCGTTTTCGATGCCTTCGATACACACATGAACTATTCCGGGCACCACAAACTGAGCGTCAACCGTAAGCGAGCACCCGTCGACTGCACCAAGTAGTCCGGTGACTAGCGCCTCACGCAGTTTTCCGATACGCACCATTTCTTCTGGTCGTTGAACATGCGTCACGGCGAGAGCCGCTGTGGCGCCCACGATGCCAGCGACGTTATGCGTGCCGCTTCGTCGGTCGCGCTCTTGTCCGCCGCCGTGAATGAGCGGTTCGAGGCTTACCCCTTCTCGAACGGCCATGATTCCGATTCCCTTGGGGCCACCAAACTTGTGTGCTGACAGCGTCATGACATCGACATGAGGCCAGATCTCGCGCAAGTCGAGCCAACATGCAGCCTGCACGGCATCGGTGTGCAGAATTGCTTGCGGTGCTCGCCGACGAACTGCTCGAGAGATTTCAACCATGTCGCTGACGACACCAACTTCGTTGTTCACCGCCATCACCGACACCACAGAGGTGCCGTCATCACTGTGCAAGGTCTCACGTACGACAGTTGCATCAAGGGCACCTGTGCTCGACACCGGAAGTACTCGCCCACCGACATGCTCGACACAGTGCAACACCGCATGATGCTCGGCTGCAGAGCACACCGCTACGCCTCCGTGGCGTCGCACTGCACCAAAGACCGCTGAGTTTGCTCCCTCGGTTCCACCACTTGTGAAGACCACTTCTCCGGGCCGGCAACCAATCACCTCGGCTACAACATCACGAGCTTCATCGATGGCGCGACGCGCAACTCGCGAGAAACGGTGAGAGCCAGACGGGTTGGCAAATACGACCTCGTGAAACGGATCCATTGCCTCGCGCGCTTCAGGGCGTAACGGCGACGTCGCAGCGTGGTCGAGGTAGATGTAACCCTCTCCAGCAGCCTTTGTACGTATGTCGCTCACATTGTCAAGGCTACCGATACCCATCACGGGTAGGTCTCGTGCTGAACTGTCCCCATGGGCACCGATGCTGCGCGCTACGGAGAAGTATTCGCGCCGGTATACGACGAGTGGTACTCCGACCTTGACGATGCAGACTTCATCTCCTACATCACCCGTTGTCGAAGCGAACACGACCATCTTCGAGTGCTTGAGTTGGGAGTCGGCACCGGACGACTTGTCGAGTCCTTCATTGCTGCGAGGGGCCATTCGCATGATGAGTTCGTCGGTATCGACTCATCGACCTCCATGCTCGAGCGACTCAGAACTCGGCACGGCAGCCTTCCCGTGACAGCTGTCCACGGTGACATGGCATCTTCCCTCCCACAGGGTCCCTTTGATGTGGTGTTCTGTGGATACAACACGATCTTCAATCTTTCGGATGATGATGCTCTTGTGAGTTGCCTGCAAGAGGTTGCACGCGTCCTCCGACACGACGGGGACTTTTTCGTCGATATGGCCACCCCCCTCAATGGCGACGACATGACCTCTCGCGGACCAGTTGCTGTGTCCCGTGGCGGGCACAACATGCTCAGTACGAGCACCCACGACGTGCGCACCCAAACCGTGACCGGAGAATTCGTTCATTTCGCCTCGCCACGTGATGTTCGGAGATACCCATGGTCGATCAGGTACTGGACACCGGCACAGTTCGATGCACTTGCACGACAAAGTGGTCTGCTCTGTGTTGAACGCGTCGCCGACGGCACTGGCGCACCCTGGGCACCACATATTTCACGACACATAAGTAGGTTCCGTGTCGCCACTTAACGAGGCTGCGGCCGTATCCTTAGAGAGCAGTGAGTCAACTTCGCTTGAATATCCTCACCGGCCGATGGGTCACGGTGGTGTCAAACAGGGCCAAGCGCCCCTCTGACTTCGCGCCACGCAGCACACAAGTCGAAGCCGACCCGAGCCGGCCATGTCCGTTCTGCCCCGGGCAAGAGAGCGAGCGCGAAATGCTGCTCGAACAGCGCGACGGAAATGGTGAATGGACACTGCGCGTTGTCGCCAACAAGTTCCCTGCGTTCGAAGGCGATGAATCACTTGCCGTGCGCAACCTCGGACCTGTCCACGTCATGGCCGAAGCCAGTGGCACACACGAAGTGTTCGTATTGGGACGCTCGCACGACGGACGTGTCAACGAATTCGACGACGAGATCATCGCCGACATGATGATGACATTGCGCGACCGGTTCATGGCACACGGCAAATTGCCGAACGTGCGGTACACACAAGCATTCATCAACCATGGTCGCGAAGCCGGAGCATCGTTGTCGCACCCACATGGCCAATTGCTGGGTCTCCCCTTCGTTCCAGGTGAAATTCTCGAAGAAGAGCGCGCCTTTGAGCGTTTCAAGGGCGGGTGCATCATCTGCACCACCATCGAAGCTGAATGTGCCGAGCGCGAACGCGTGATAGTCGAAACTGACGACGCAGTTGTCGTGTGCCCCTTCTGGAGTGCAGGACCGTACGAGTTGCTCATCATGCCGCGCTCACACGATGCTCACATCACTGACTCAACCAACACCACTCTCGCTGGTGTCGGTCGTGCCATTCGCGATGCTCTTGATCAGTTGGTGCGCACCCTCGGCGACATTGCCTTCAACGTCGCGTTCCACACCGCTCCTTCACACCACTCTGGTCAGTACCACTGGCATGTGCACCTCTGGCCAAAACTCAGCACAACCGCAGGTTTCGAACGCGGAACCGGCGTCATGATCAATGTTGTGCCACCAGAAGACGCTGCTGCAGAACTGCGCAAAACGTCGGCTGCGGTCTGACGAACGCGCCATGGGACGTATTCAGGTTTCAGTCACCATCGACGCACCTGTTGCGCGCGTCTGGGAAGTAGTCGAACCAGTCGAACGGCATGTCGATTGGATGGCTGATGCCGTCGCAATTCGATTCACCACCGAGCAGACGCGCGGAGTGGGCACCACGTTTCTCTGTGACACCAAAGTCGGACCCATCACCTTGGTTGATGAAATGACCATCACAGAGTGGACACCAGGCAAGGCCATGGGTGTTCGCCACACCGGAGTAGTCACTGGCACCGGTCGATTCACACTTGATGAGGAAGCACCAGGGAAAACCGCCTTCACCTGGACCGAAGATTTGTCATTTCCGTGGTGGCTCGGAGGAAAGCTGGGCGAAATCATCGGCGGCAAAGTTGTCATGAAATTCATCTGGCGCCGCAATCTGGTTGCGCTAAAGAAACTCGTCGAGTCGAACTAGATCACACCTGCCACTGCTCGCACCAGGGCGGTAGAGCCAACTCCGAGAATCAGCACTGCAGTTAATGGCAGACGTCGCATGGTGGCGAAAGTCGCGATGGCAACCCCCACGACGCGGGCATCAATCACCAGGTCTTGTCCGGATGTGAGCGTGTCTTTCATGATGAGTGCTGCGAGCAGCGCGGCTGGGATGAGCGCCAAGCATCGATTGATGACCGCTGGCAATGTGCGACCGCCGAGCACGACAACACCAACAACCTTCAATAGGTATGCACCTACCGACAACCAGATGACCAACCACCAACTCATGGCGATGCCTCAGGTGTTGCCGAGGCCTGTACATCTTCGTGCGGCAACAGTCCGACGAAGACCCCGACAGCAGACAGCAGAATTGGCAGACCGATCGGCAGAAATGGGGTCAATGCAATGGTGACAGTTGCCCCGATGGCCGCTGCTCGCCAACCACTGTGTGTAGTGAGATGCGGAGCGACCATCGCGACGAACACCACAGGAAAAGCGGCGTCGAGACCAAAGGTCTTGGGATCAATTGACGAACCAGCAAGTGCACCGATGAGCGTTCCAATATTCCAACAGGTGAACAACATCACAGCACACGACCAGAATGCCCAATCTTTCGAGCGTTGATCAGGTGCAGCAGATGTCATGGCTGTTGTCTCGTCGATCACGAACTGTGCTGCCAGCATTCGCTTTGCCAGTGAACCTTTAATCGACGGTGACAGTGCAAGTCCGTACACACCGTTGCGCGCCGCTAGCAGTAATCCTCCGCTCACAGCGCTCGCCACAGAACCACCAGCCGAGATCACACTGACTGCCGAGAATTGTGAGGCACCGGTGAAGACCAACAATGAGAGCAGACACGTCTGCAGCACCGACGCACCTGCGCTCACGGACAACACACCGAACGAGATGGCGTAAATGCCACTTGCAATTCCGATGACAACGGATGCGCGTACGACATCGCGCATGTCTAGTGGCACGAGTTGGCGTGACACCGATCAACGCCCAGTAAAAGTGGCTTTGCCAGGACCGTTCTGCAGGAAACTCGTCACACCTATGCGGCTGTCTTCTGATGCGAACACTTCGACAAAGAGATCACGCTCATGCGCAAGCCCATCCACAAGGGGGCGATCGATGCCATCATCGACGGCGCGTTTGATAAGTCGCTGTGCGACAGTCGCCCCGGAGGCCACTGCGCAAGCCAACTCGAGCGAGCGCTCGTCGAGGCGATCGGGGTCGGTCACCTCGTCGGCCAACCCGATGCGAAGTGCTTCTTCACTTGGCACCTGCCGACCAGTCACCATCATCTCGAGAGCGCGCGAGCGACCAACCACTCGCGGCAGACGTTGCGTGCCGCCACCACCGGGGATGATGCCGAGCAACACCTCTGGCTGCCCGAAGACTGCTTTTGTGGATGCAATGCGATAGTCGCATGCAAGTGCAATCTCACATCCGCCGCCAAGGGCATAACCGCTGATCGATGCAATCACGAATCCTTGCAACGCAGCAATGGCATCGGCGGTGCGGTGATAGTTGTCTGTGACCTGACGTGCTTCGCGTTGACCACCGAATTCGCTGACATCGGCGCCTGCAGCGAATAGCCGAGGACCTCCACTGATGATTACTGCTGCGGCGGTGGAGACGCGCGAGTCTTGGGTGGCATCGAAGAGTGCAGCAAGAACGTCTGCAGACAAGGCATTCATCTTGGGGTTGTTCAAAGTGACGCGGGCAACGCCGGCTTCAGGCGTTTCAATCAACACTTTGGCCAAGTTGTCGCTCATGCCCCGACACCCCGCAACATTTCATCTGCAGCCGACCATGGATCTGTGCGACGCTCAATAACACTCTTCTGAATTGCATCCCATCGCTCGCCAGTGAGGATGTCGCGGGCGCGGTCTTCGAGTCGCCTGGCGACAATCTCGCGGAGTTCCTCGCGCAGACGAAATTCACGGCGTCGACTGAGTTCACCATTGGCGTCGATGAACTCTCGATGGCGAATCACTTCATCCCACAGAGCTGGTACGCCCTCGCCACTTGTACCGACAGTCGCGAGCACCGGAGGTCGCCAATCATCAACTGACAAATCTGACAAGTCGAGCATCTGCTCAAGGTCACGTCTGGTCTCATCCGCACCCTTGCGATCAGACTTGTTGATGACGAAGATGTCGGCGATTTCCATGAGACCGGCTTTGTTCGCCTGGACCGAATCACCCCACCCCGGGTTCACCACGACAACAGTCGTGTCTGCCTTGCCTGCGATCTCCACTTCGACCTGACCCACTCCGACGGTCTCGACGAGGATCCACTTCTTCCCCACCGCATCAAGCAAACGGATGGCCTCGGGAGTAGCCAAGGACAAACCACCCAGATGTCCACGAGTTGCCATAGAGCGAATGAATACACCGGTGTCGAGGGCGTGATCTTGCATTCGCACACGATCACCAAGAATGGCGCCACCTGTGAACGGTGACGACGGGTCGATGGCGAGCACAGCAACTTCAATGGATTGCGATCTGATGTGCTTGATGGTTGCACTCGTGAGCGTGCTCTTGCCCGCGCCAGGAGCACCAGTGATACCTACGGTGTAGGCGCTTCCACTCTTCGGATAAGCGAGCCGACCAAGCTCACGGGCTGCATCGCCGCCACGTTCGAGCAAGGACAGTGTTCGCGCCAACGCACCTCGGTCTCCCTTTGATGCGGCGTCGAACAGTTCGTGCGGCGATGTGGAGCGGAGCGACACTTATGAGACCTGCACCACTGCAGTGACGCCGTCGATGCGGTCTTTCATGATGCGCTCGATACCAGCCTTCATTGTTTGGTCAGATGCCGGACAAGTAGTGCAAGCACCCACTAACTCAACGGAAACGACGCCAGAAGTCTCGTCGACATCGCGCAAGATGATGTCGCCGCCGTCGGCCGGCAAAGCCGGGCGAATGACCTCGATCGTTTCTTCCACCTGCGTACGCATTGACACAATGCTCAAATGTACCGTCACGGGACTACTCTTTCGAACTGTGTCGACCTTTACGCTGATGAGTGTGTTGGCACACCAAGGCGGTTGGGACGAATTGCTGTTCGTGGCAGGGCCGATTCTGTTGATTATTGGTCTTCTCGCAATTGCGAACAAGCGGGCTAAAGCGGTTCAGCGCAATCGAGAGGCCAGTGTTACTTCCACAATCGCTGACAGCGAACCGGTCAACCAATCCGATTGATACTTCCGCCCAAACTGGCTAGGCGACCGACCAAATTGTCGTAACCACGATCGATGTGATGAACATCGTGAATTTCCATCATTCCTTGTGCTGCGAGCCCCGCCACGACAAGCGCTGCACCTGCCCGAATATCTGGAGCCACGACTGTGGCTCCGACCAAATGTTCACGTCCTCGCACGACCGCATGGTGTCCGTCGACGGAGATATCAGCGCCGAGTTTTTGTAGTTCCTCGATGTATCGGAAGCGCCCTGGGTACAAGTTTTCAGTGACGATTCCAGTTCCGTCGGCAGTTGCAAGCATTGCAACGAGAAGCGGCTTGTAGTCGGTGGCAATTCCGGGGTACGGAAGAGTTGCAACATCGATGGACGAGAGTCGTTGGTGACAGGACACACGAAGGCCATCCTCGATGGGAAGAATAGACATTCCCATGTCGGCGTAACGCGTGAGCAACATCTCCATGTGTCCAGGCACGGCGCGCAGAACGTCAATGTCTCCACCACACATCGCCACTGCTGCGATGTATGTGGCTGCCTGAACGCGGTCACTCACCACTTCATGCACGCATGACTGCATCGACGCAGGGCTCACTCCTCGAATCACTAACGTCGAGGTACCGACTCCATCAATGTGCGCACCCATTGACCGCAACATCGCACACAGGTCACCAATCTCGGGTTCACGCGCAGCATTGGAGATAGTGGTCACTCCATCAGCAACGACTGCTGCCATCAGAATGTTCTCAGTTGCCCCGACACTGGGAAAAGCAAACGTGATGTCGGCACCCTTCAGCCGTCCCGTCGTACGACCAACGACGCCATCTTCAGTGATGTCGAATTGTGCGCCCATGGCTTCGAGCCCGGACAAGTGCATGTCAATCGGACGACCACCGAAGTCGTCACCACCTGGAAGAGCCAATTGAACGTCTCCGAAACGACCGATGAGAGGACCCAGAACATTGACCGAAGCTCGAATTCGATCTGCCAAAGCAAACGGGGCCACAGGTGAAATGCGTCCTGAGTTCACGATGCGTAGGCAATGTCGATCAATTCGTTCGATGTCGAGGCCGATTGCCACGAGTAGATCAGTCATGTAGTCGACGTCGGTGATGTCAGGGACATTTCTCAACTCGTACACCCCGTCGGCGAGCAACGTCGCGGCCATCAGCTTCAGCACCGAATTCTTGGCGCCTGGCACAGTCACTTTCCCAGACAGCGGACCGCTCTGAGAGCACACAATCACGCTTTCGGAGGTCGGGCTTGACATGCCTATCAGTATGCTCGCGCGCAATGGCCGTGACCGAGTTCTTGCGAGTCCCAGACGCCATGAGTGGCCGACAGAAGAAGATTCTTCTCTTGCTCGCCTTGGCATCACTGACTTCGGCGTACGTGAACACTCTTTTCACACAGACCGTGGCATTTGCCGCTGACGAGTTCGGAGTCTCAGAATCTGCTCAAGGCATCGCAGCTGCAATTGTTCGTTGGGGCATCATCATCTCTTTGCCGCTAGTTGCTCTCGCAGATCGCACAGGTCGGCGAAGAGTGCTCGTGACGATGGCCTGGGTGGCACCAATCATCTGTGCACTTGGTGCCATCGCACCGAATTTCGCGATGCTCGTCGCAACTCAAGCAGTTGGTCGCCCACTGGGGTTGACGCTCGAGGTTCTCATCATGGTGGTGACCATCGAAGAGATGCCCCGCAACTCACGTGCATATGCAACCGGATTGCTCGCGGTGGCTAGCGGTGGTGGCGCTGGTGTCGCCGTCGCCGCATTACCCATCGCCGATGTCGGGCCCACGTCATGGCGCTACATCTACGTGCTGACACTCATCTGGCTCATTGTTGCAGTGACACTTGTCAAGCACCTGCCTGAGACGCACCGCTTTGAGGAACGTTCTCATCGCGACGTCGTCGATGGGCATCTCGACATTGGTCGTCTCGTCACTATCTCCTCGGTCGTGTTCTTGAGCAATCTGTTCATCGCTACTGCATCGATATTTCAGAATCGCTATCTGAAGGATGAGCGTGATTTCAGCGCCCTTCTTGTCGCAGTATTCACTATTGCAACCTCTGCCCCAGCGTCGATCGGACTTGTGATCGGCGGGCGCATCGCTGATGTTCGAGGAAGACGCATTGTTGCCACATCACTCGTGCCCATTGGTGCGTTACTGCTCGCCACCTCATTCGCGGTGTCAGGGCCACTGATGTGGACCACTGCGGTCGTGGCAGGACTGGTGTTTGGCACCGCATACCCTGCAATGGCTGTGTATCGCGGCGAGTTGTTCCCCACTTCCAAACGAAGTTTGGCAGGAGGAGTCATCATGACCTCTGCCCTCATCGGCGGAAGTATCGGCTTGGTTGCTGGTGGTTTCATCATCGAAGCAAATGACTCGTACGCCCCCACGATGTTTCTCATGGCTCTCGGACCGGTCCTGAGCTCAGTCATCGTGTGGAAGCGATATCCCGAGACCGCACATCTCGAGTTGGAGGACATCAACCCCGGCGATCAGGTTCGCCGCGATCCGAGATCTGACAGCCAACTTTCCACGTGATCGGCGATGGCTTCATCGGCACCTTTCAAGTCGTGGCGCTTGTTCTCGATCCACGTCACGGTCCGCGATCCCTTCACACGACGTGCGGCAGCTCGTAGCTGAGCTGGGGTGAAGAATTGATCGCGCGTACCACTCACAAAAAGTGTCGGAACGCGTATGCGACCAAGATGGGCAGCGCGGCCGGCATCGACTTTTCCTGGGGGGTTCAACGGATACGAGATCAGAATCAGCCCACCGACGTCAAGTGGATCTTCCTCATCAGCAACGACCATCGAGCACATTCGGCCGCCCATCGAACGTCCTCCGATGACTATCGATGATGTCGGCAGTTTCCATCGCTTGGCTGCACGTTCCACTTCGTCTCGAACACAGTCCATCAACACAGGTGCTCGATCTGGGGCTCGGCGACCGGCGCGTCGATATGGGAAATCCACCCGCGCGACGCGCAGCAGCTTCAACCTTTTCTCGAGCAACACGAGCGAAG
>JBJTGC010000311.1:0-3398 GCA_046093725.1 Actinomycetota bacterium | reverse complement strand
GCACTCACACACACTTCGTTCGGTCGTCCTTGATCGTTCGATAACCCGGGGGGAATAACACATGACAACACGTCACCGACGTCGTCTTCTTGTTCCGGTCATCGGCCTCCTCGCTGCAACGGTGCTGGGTTCAGCACCACTGCATGCGAGTTCAGGTTCGACTGATCGCACAGTGAAGTTGAAGACGACAACCGCTTTCCGTACGGAAGGTGAAAACCAGATCATGACCACGACAGCGGTGCAGATCAACACTCGTACCGAAGATTCACCGGCTGGCGTGAAGAGCAAGAAGACCACAAAGTCTTCGACTCGCAAAGTTCAGAATTTCCCGAAGCGTGCGACGGTTGTCACCACCATCACGGAAGTGACAAAAACTGTTGATGTTGACACGACCACCATCGTGAAGCGCACAACCACCGTCACAGAGGTGACCACCAAGGACACTGCTGCTGGCGCAAAACTCGTGAAGGGTTGCGAAGGCACTGGTTGGTCGAGCCCAGACGACTTGTCGTTCACCCGCAAGGTTGCACGTTGCAAGCCGGGTTTCCCTGCACCGAAGCCACTCGCCACCAAGGAGAAGGTCAAAGTGTCCTCGAGCTTCAAGCTTGAGTTCAACTCGCCATTGCTCTTGGCGATCAGCCTCGGCGAATTTGCCAAGGAAAACATTGAAATCGAGTGGATCAGCATTCCGTTCGCAACGGCTGCTCCTCAGCTCGGAACCGGCGCAATTGACGTTGCTGTTGGTGGATTCGAAGTCGCCCTCTACAACGCAGCCGCACAAGGCTTGCCAGTGAAGGTCGCTCTTGCGAACTACTTCCCACCGAAGGCCGGCGATTACAAGACACCACAGACTGGTCTGTGGTGCCGCCGTTCATTCTTCTCAAACCCCACGAACCCGAACTTCAAGGAGCTTGAGAATGGCTCACGTTGGGGCACTTCGGTCGGTAAGGGTTCATCAGCTGTGTACTACTCAGTGACCGAATTGCGCAAGAAGGTTCCGAACTTCAACCCGAAGAACATCACCTTCAGCATCGTTCCTTCTGCATCTGCATGGGATGCACTGAGGAACAAGGCTCAGGACTGCATGGTCATGCTTGACCCGCTCTGGACCCTGCCTGCTGGCGAGCCGCAGAACTACGTTCAGGCAGCAACTCAGACCCCAGGCGAGCCGCTGGGCATTTACGCCTACGGCAAGCGTCTCTTGGAAGACCGCCGCGACATCGGCGTTGCGTTCGCACGTGCGTTCATCCGCACCGTGAACACCTACTTCCAGGCGGACTACCACAACGACCCAATCACAGCAGCAGAAATCAAGAAGCAAGTTCCGGCATACGATATTGAGAAGAACAAGACCATTGATTCTCTGACCATGGACTGGGAAATCCGTACAGGTACGACATTCAAGATGCAGAAGTTGTTCAAGGACATCGGAGCACTCACGATTCCGATTGTTCCTGAAGACAAGCTCGTCGACCGCGAGTTCTACGAAATTGCGGTTGGCAAGAAGAAGGGCTGACCTTCTCCTTAACAACTAAGAAAAAGACCCGCACCGAAAGGTGCGGGTCTTTTTTATTGTGCGGTCAACATATGTGCAACGAATTGCTCAAGTGCTAGTTTTTCTCATCGGTCTCAGCGGGAGGGTTTGATGACTGTCAAGATTCAAGCGTCACAAGTGATGCGGTATTTCGGAAGCACTGACAACAGGGTGCACGCTGTCGGCGAGCGCTACCTCGTAATCAACGATGGCGAATTTGGGTGCATCGTGGGGAGGTATGGTTGTGGCAAGTCAACGTTCCTGCGCATGGTTGCCGACCTCATTCGCCCGAGCGAAGGTGAAGTGCGCATCAACTCCTCAAAGACCCGCCCTGCCTCCATGGTGTTCCAGGACTATTCGATCTACCCGTGGAAACGAGTCATCGATAATGCCCGCTTCGGCCTAGACATTGCCGGCGTACCGAAGAAAGAGGGCAACGAGCGAGCACTCAAGTACCTCGCCAAACTCGGACTCGCCGACCGTTCTCGCAGCTACCCCGCAACGTTGTCTGGCGGTATGAAGCAACGCGTCGCCATTGCTCGCGCACTCGCAGTCGAGCCTGAAATTCTGCTCATGGATGAACCATTCGCAGCGGTCGACGCACAGTTGCGCGAAATCTTGCAGGAAGAACTTCTCGCCCTCTGGCAAGCAGACCAGCGCACCGTGTTGTTCATCACTCACTCGCTAGACGAAGCGATTCTCCTCGCCGACCGCGTACTGGTGATGTCGGCACGGCCAGGTCGCATCATCGCCGACATCAAGGTTCCGTTCGCCCGACCGCGTGACCCGTCGGTTCGTTCGACGGCCGAATTTGCACGCCTCGAAGGCGAACTACGCGAACTCTTGCGACATGAAGTGAACACCCACCTTGCCAGCATCGAGGAGAAATAGTCATGGCTGCCGAATCACAAAACGCCATTGTTCTCACGCCTTCAGCGGCAGACCGCGATCCGGTGAAATACAACCGTCGCCGACGTGCGATGGAAATCTCACTGGCAATTGCAGTTCCAGTCGTACTGCTCGTAATCCTCCACATCGGCGCCGACCGAGAGTGGTGGAGTCACATCTTCTACCCCTCTGTCACAGACGTAGTTCGAGAACTTAGATCGATGTTCGTCGACCGTGGATTTGCCTATGACGTTTGGGTCACCGTCAAACGACTGCTTCTGGGATACGTCTTTGGTTCACTCGTTGGTCTGTTGTTCGGCTTCGTGCTGGGTCTCAATCGGCTCACTCGCAAAGCCCTCGAGCCAATCTTGAACGCCTTGTACACCGTTCCGAAGATTGCCTTGTTGTCCCCCTTGCTCATCGCTTTTGGTTTCTACGACAAGCCGATCGTGGTGCTCATCGCCATCACGGTGTTCTTCTTCGTGTGGGTCCCCACCCAAGCAGCCGTCATGAGTGTTCAATCAAGCTTCCGTGAAGCAGCAACAGTGTTCGGCGTCAATCGGTGGCAAATGTTCCGACATGTGATGTTGCCTGCGACACTGCCGAGCATCTTCGTCACCTTGCGAGTCGCCATCAGCGTGGCAATCCTCACGGTGATCGGTGTCGAGTTCGTCTTTGCACCAGAAGCTCGTGGACTTGGTTACGTCATCAACGACGCTCGAGCCACCCTCACGTCTCGGGTTGCATGGGCCGGCATTTTGATCGCTTCAATCCTCGGAGTGTCGTTCACGTCGTTCGTGCGTATCGCGGAACGCCTGTTGCTTCCGTGGAACAAGGAAGACCAAGGCAGCAAAGAATGAGGTCGTCGTCTCACCCCTGGGGGTGAGAAATCACAACGAGTCGATGTACGACTTAATCGTCAGTAAGTCGTTCGAGAGCACTGTGGTGCGCTCTGGTCGCGACAGAAGATCCGAGA
>JBJTGC010000310.1:0-5202 GCA_046093725.1 Actinomycetota bacterium | reverse complement strand
CCTGAATGCCGTACTCGCCGAAAGCGAGAGCGTTGCCGCCCTTCGAATCGCCCTTCATACGACCGCGCTGATGCTTGCGGTGCTTGACCTTACGAGGCATCAACATGATCAGTCATCTCACCTGAGCTTGGGTGTGTCGTGCGCATCTTGCATTCGACGCTCGATCGCTTCTTCTTCTTCAAGCTAACGCTCGATCTCGGGTTCGGGTTGATTCACGAGAGGTGTCACTTCTGCTTCAACGAATTCGGTTGCGCGTGGGCCACCAGATGACACGACGCGACGCGGCTCTGCTTGTGACTGACCAGATGTTTCACCAACGGCCATCGCAGCTTCGCGCGAGATTTTGTCTTGCGTTGAGCTCTTGTACGGCAAGATGTCGCCCTTGTACAGCCACACCTTGACGCCGATGCGTCCGGACGTGGTGCGAGCTTCGCGGAAGCCGTAGTCAATATCGGCACGAAGTGTGTGCAACGGCACGCGACCTTCGCGGTACCACTCGGTGCGGCTCATTTCTGCGCCGCCAAGGCGACCAGAACACTGAACGCGAATTCCGAGCGCACCGTACTTCTGCGCATTCTGCACTGCACGCTTCATCGCGCGACGGAATGCAATGCGGTTGGCCAACTGATCAGCGACACCTTGCGCGATGAGCGCTGCATCAAGTTCAGCCTGCTTGATTTCGACAATGTTCAACTGCACGCGTGGGTTACCCGTGATGCGAGTGAGACCTGCGCGAAGCTCATCGGCTTTCGCACCTTTACGACCAATGACGATGCCAGGACGTGCGGTGTGCACGTCGATACGCAACTTGTCACGAGTGCGCTCGACTTCGATGCGGCTGACTGCTGCATCTTCGAGTGAACCCATGAGGTACTCGCGAATCTTCCAGTCCTCGGTGAGGTAGTCCTTGTATTCGCGGGTGCTGAACCAACGGCTCTTCCAGTCGGTGGTGACACCAAGACGGAAGCCGTACGGATTGATCTTCTGGCCCATCAGTTACCCGTTTCCTCTGAAGTTGCTTCGGTGGTGGCTGCATCGGTCGACTCGATTGTTGGCTCTGTCGACTCAGCGGCCTTCTCGCCACCAGAACGCTTGCGGCTTGCTTCGACGCGCGCACGACGTGTCGAAAGCGCGCTTCCGCGAGCACTCGACTTTGCGTCGCGCTTCGCCATCATGTCGTCAGACATTTGGTCGACAACGACCGTGATGTGGCAGGTGCGCTTGTTGATATGACCTGCACGACCACGAGCACGTGGGCGCATGCGCTTGAGGGTCGGGCCCTCATCGGCAAAACACGCCTTCACATACAGGTCGTCGGCATCGAACTGAGTCTTTTCATCGTTGACTGCATTGGCGACAGCCGATGCGAGAACTTTGCGCACCACACGAGCGGCCTCGCGATCGGTGAACTGCAGAATCTCGTCGGCGCGCTTCACGTCGACGTCACGAATGAGGTTGAGCACCCCTCGCGCCTTTGACGCGGACAAGCGCACGAAACGAGCAGACGACTTGACGCCGCTCTTCGTGCCCGCCACGCGGTTTGCTTCGTTCAGCTTGGGACCAGTCATGACTACTTCTTCACGTTCTTTTCTTGGCCGGAGTGGAACTTGAATGTGCGTGTTGGCGCGAACTCACCCAACTTGTGACCCACCATGGACTCGGTGACATACACCGGTACGTGCTTGCGTCCGTCGTGCACGGCGATTGTGTGACCGACCATGTCGGGCACAACTGTCGAACGACGCGACCAGGTTTTGATGACCTTGCGATCACCAGATGCATTTGCTGCATCGACTTTCTTCAGCAGGTGCTCGTCCACGAACGGGCCCTTCTTCAGGCTGCGAGACATTGGTTACCTCCGACCCTTGCCTGTGCGGCGACGGCGAACGATGAGTGATTGAGACGGCTTGTTGTTGTTACGAGTACGACCCTCGGGCTTGCCCCACGGCGACACGGCGGGACGACCACCAGAGGTCTTTCCTTCTCCACCACCGAGTGGGTGGTCGACCGGGTTCATGGCGACACCGCGTGACTGCGGGCGAACGCCCTTCCAACGGTTACGACCGGCCTTACCGATCTTGATGAGTTCGTGTTCGCTGTTGCCTACTTCACCGACAGTTGCGCGACAGTCGAGCAACACGCGACGCATTTCGGTGCTTGGCATTCGCAAGGTGGCGAAGTCACCGTCTTTGGCGACGAGTTGCACTGCGGTGCCAGCAGAACGACCGAGCTTGCCACCCTGGCCAGGACGCAACTCAACGTTGTGAACGGTGGTACCAACCGGCATGTAGCGCAACGGAAGTGCATTGCCTGGCTTGATGTCAGCGCCTTGACCACTCTCAACGCGCATTCCTACTTCAAGACCCTTCGGCGCAAGGATGTACGCCTTCGTGCCGTCGACGTAGTGGAGAAGTGCGATGCGACATGTGCGGTTCGGGTCGTATTCGATGGCGACGACCTTGGCCTGTACGCCATCTTTCACGCGCTTGAAATCGATGATGCGGTACTGACGCTTGTGTGCGCCACCGCGGTGACGTGCGGTCTTGCGACCGTAGGCGTTGCGTCCACCGGAGTTCTTGGTGGGTGCGAGCAGCGTCTTTTCCGGTGTCGACTTCGTGATTTCGCTGAAGTCGGCAACAGTCTGGAAACGACGACCTGCACTCGTTGGCTTGCGCTTGCGGATACCCATGTTCAGCTCAGCTTTCGAACAACGGGATCTTGCTTCCCGCTGCCAGAGTGACGATCGCGCGCTTTGTTGCAGCACGCTGACCGAGACGGTTGGTGTTACGTGTGCGGCGATACTTGCCGCGACGGTTCAAGGTGTTGACCTTGAGAACCTTGACGCCCCAGATTGCTTCGATGGCGTCATGAATTTCAGGCTTGCTCGCATCGGGATGAACTTGGAACGTGTACACGTCTTGTTCCATCAGTGCGTAGCTCTTCTCTGAGACCACGGGGGCCAGGATGATGTCGCGTGGATCTTTCATCACGCACCTTCCTTCTGTGCCGGGAGACTTGCCGAGGTGAACACAATCCAGTCGTTGCACAGCACGTCGTAGGCGTTCAATTCGCCCACCGAGATGATCTGCACTTCAGGGATGTTGCGGAAGCTCTTGGCTGCTGCTTCATCGGCGTTGGTGAGAACCACGAGTGCACGACCTTCGATACCGAGTGCGGCTAACGCTGCAACCGCACCCTTGGTGCTGGGTGCCGTGAAACCCCAAGAATCAACAACAACAATGCGACCCTCTGCATTGCGGTCGGACAATGCCGAATGCAACGCGAGACGCACCATCTTGCGTGGTGTCTTCTGTGAGTACTTACGTGGCTTGGGTCCGAGTGCGATACCACCGCCGCTGTAGTGCGGAGCACGTGTTGAACCTTGACGGGCACCACCGGTTCCTTTTTGACGGAACGGCTTCTTGCCACCACCGGCCACCTCAGCGCGAGTCTTCGTGCTCTGGGTTCCGGCGCGACGATGTGCAAGTTGTGCAGTGACTACTTGGTGCATGACCGGCACATTCGGCTGAATGCCAAAAATCGCGTCAGCGATTTCGACCTTGCCGCTGTCTTTGCCGGACGCTGTTTTGACTGTGAGCGATGCCATGGGAATCACTTGGCCTTTACTGCGTTACGAACGATGACGACGCCGCCATTGGGGCCGGGTACTGATCCCTTCACCAACAACAAGCCGCGCTCGACATCTGCCTGTACGACTTCAAGATTGAGAGTTGTGACTTGCTCGTGACCCATGTGGCCAGCCATGCGCAAACCCTTGAACACGCGACCAGGGAATGAACATGAACCGATGGAACCAGGTGCACGGTGGTGCTTGTGGTTACCGTGGCTCGCACCTTGGCCATTGAAGTTGTGACGCTTCATGCCACCGGCAAAACCCTTGCCTCGGCTTACTGCCGTGACATCGACCTTCTCGCCAGCAGCGAGTGTGTCAACTGTGATTTCTTGACCGACTTCAAAACCATCGACCGAATCGAGACGAAGTTCGACGAGACGTCGACCAGGCTCTACACCAGCTTTGGCAAAGTGTCCGACTTCTGCTTTGTTGATCTTGCGCGCGTTCTTCGTACCGAAGGTCACCTGAACTGCTGAGTATCCGTCACGCTCGCTGGTTTTCACCTGAACGATGCGCGCCGGCTCGACGCGAAGCACTGTGACGGGGATGACTCGTTGGTCATCTCCCCACACTTGTGTCATGCCGACTTTTTCGCCGACGATCGCTTTTTGTGCCATGGCGGCAACCCTTTTCTTGCTCGTGTGTGTTGATCTGTTGTCTTCACGCAAATGCTCCGCACAACCAGAGGTCGTGGCGGAGCACCGTGTTGGGTTGTGCCGTGCGGTTCCTCTATGACCTTGCGGTCATGTCGGCCTTCACGGACGTCGATTGTTGGAAACAGGTTCGACGATCGATCCTTGAGCCAAGGGCCGAAGCCCCAGACGCATGAGTCGCTTACGCTATCGGCGGGTCCGGCCGACCCCACCTGGGTCAGCCCGGTTCTGATGCCCTCTGTCCATGTCCTGTCTTTGGCGGTCCATCGTTCACCCGCCTGTTTGTGCAATTGTGAATCCTCTGGCCAAGGTAGGCACGCCACGGTCTTCGAATCAGACGGTGGGTGCCTACGCTGACCCGCGATGCGCGAGGTCACCACCACCGATATCGAGACCTACCGCCTCCAGGGAGTCGTGGTCCTTCGCCAAGTTCTCGATGCCGACCTACTTACCCAGATTGGTGAAGGCATCGACGACAACATGGCATCCCCCAGTTCCTGGTCGAACGAGGAGGCGGAGCGAAAGTCCCCGGCCCTTGGTGGGGCAGTGTCAAGGGTTTGAGCCAGTAACGCGTTTCGGTGATTTCAGTCAGGGAGTCATGATTCTTAAGCCAGGGGAACTTTGGAGACCTTTTCTCGGTCTACCCAGTTGTGACTGAAGAAGAAATCGAGAAATACGAACGACAGCAGGCTGCCTCCAGCAAGCGATGGAGGAACCTTTGGCGAGTCCACTTTTACTCCGGAATCATCGTTGCGCCGTTCCTCGTGATTCTTGCGATTACTGGGCTGGTGATCCTGTACACCCAGCCGATCCAGGACGGGTTTCAATCCGAACTGCGTCGAGTGGATCGGGGATCAGCCGTGGTGTCGTTCGACGAACAGGCGGCAACGGTTGAAACCAATCTGCCCGAGGACC
>JBJTGC010000309.1:0-3664 GCA_046093725.1 Actinomycetota bacterium | reverse complement strand
TCCCTTGGCATACAACCGTGACCTTCAGGAAGACAAAGAGCCGTTGTTCGATTCAGTCGATCAAGTTCGTCGGGCGCTTATCGCACTTGCAGGCATGATCTCCTCTGCAACGTTCGCAACTGATGCGATGGTGCGGGCTGGCGATGCTGAAGCACTTGCTGCAACGGACCTTGCTGAATGGCTCGTTGAAGGTGGCATGCCATTTCGTCGCGCGCACGCAGTGGTCGGAGAGGTTGTTCGTACTGCAATCAACACTCAGCGTCCACTAGCGGAAGTGGTGGCGAAGCATTCAGATCTTGGCCCGATTGCTGCTCAACTCATCTCTGCGGGTTCCGCTATCACTCGTCGTCGCAGTCGTGGCGGCGCAGGACCGACGGTTAGTGCTGACCAAGCGACGCGGTTCACTGCGGAACTGAATCGCCTCCGTCTTCGCTAGCGAAGTGGCGGCCGCTGCCTCGAGGTCAACCTTCGACTAGGTCGCGAGGTGACCAATGAAGGTTCTGTCCGTGATATCCAACGTGGCCAAGTTCAACTTGCCTTGGCTTGTCACCGCCCGTCCATACGGTTGCTCTGATGTCTGCAGTGTCGCCTGCAGGTTCCATGCGTGCCCACACGACTGGACGAGCAAGGGACGACTTCTCTCCCAAGAGTTGAAGTTGACGGAGAAAATCTTGGCGGCTCTCTGGTGACATGTACTGCCAGACGATTGAGTGGTACACCACAGTCGCTTGGTCGTCATGTTGTGGCGACGCATCAAACGATGCAAGCCATGGTCCGGCCTCGGCACGATCGACGCGAGGTGGGTGAGCGATGGCGATGTCGATCGCATGTCGAAGTCTGGCGAGTCGTGCAGCCTGATCTGGCCACACAAAGCCAAGAAGCTTGCGTTGTTGTTCAGCGTTGGTCACGTCAATCGGGAACGGATCGCATCCTCTGAGCTCCACACATTCGGTTGATGTGCCATGAGGAGGGGACTCTGCGAACCAATCAGGACCGAAAGAGATAACACTCCCTGGGTCGCCCAATTCGGTAGTGCCAGTGAACGCATGGAAGCGTGGAAAGTTGAGATTCAGCCCCGCACTTGCACCCACTTCGAACCATCGACATGTCGTGGCGCCAATGCTTGGTAGCCAACGCGCAATCGACATGGCAACGACAGAGCGTCCGACTTCATTTGTTTGGGCGTTGTGCCGCACGGCCTGTGACAGCGTCTCTTTGTGGCGATTCAGAGACGCGAGAACCACCGCTTGCAATGCACCGTTTGGTGTGCCTTCGGTGCTGGGAAATTGACTGCTCAATTCGGCATCAATTTTAGAGAGGGCGATCGCGTGTAATCCCCCGAGCAGGCGCAGGGGGAGTGCGTCATGTACGGGGCGGTCGCTCACTCCACTGAGTAGTTCACGGGTGATGCCACCATCCACGTAGTTCTGAGCGAGCGCAGCCAGCACCAGTTCGTAGAAGTCAGACCCGAGGTGGGCGCACGCATGCTGCTGTTTCATCAACGAGTCATGCACCGCATCGATTGCCACCGGATCTAGGTTCGCGTTGATGGCTCAACAATAGGTCGCCCTACGCGAAGCGGCGCGTGTAAACATGGTGGCATGACGAACACCACGAAAGGCCTGCTCGCAGACCTTCGAGCGCGGGGATTGGTGCACGACTCCACCGATGCTGACGCTCTTGAGGCGCGACTCGACTCTGGGCCAATTGGTGTGTATGTGGGTTTTGATCCAACCGCCGATTCATTGCATGTTGGTCACCTGCTTGGTCAGGTGACATTGCGCCGTTTTCAACAAGCCGGACATCGTGTGTTCCCGCTCGCGGGAGGAGCCACCGGAATGGTCGGAGATCCCTCCGGACGAAGCGAAGAGCGAAATCTTCTCGATGTCGACACGTTGATGTCGAACGTGGAAATGATCACGGTTCAACTTGAATCGCTGCTCGACTTCGATGGGAACAACAAAGCGACTCTTGTCGACAATGCCGACTGGATGGCAGGCATGGGTGCGCTTGCATTTCTTCGTGATGTCGGAAAGCACATCACCATCAATCAGATGCTTGCAAAAGAGTCCGTCAAGAATCGCTTGACGTCAGAAAACGGTTTGTCATACACCGAGTTCAGTTACATGCTTTTGCAGGCGAATGATTTTCGGCATCTATGCGAACATCATGACGTCGAACTGCAAATGGGTGGCAGTGATCAGTGGGGAAATATCACTGCAGGCATTGATCTCATTCGTAAGACACTCGGTCGAAGTGCATTCGGCATCACGTGGCCATTGGTTACAAAGAGCGACGGAACCAAGTTCGGCAAGACTGCGAGCGGTGCTGTGTGGCTCGACGCATCGCGCACATCGCCGTATCAATTTCGACAATTCTGGATGCAGCTTTCCGATGCAGACCTAGACAGTTTGTTTCCAAGATTTTCTTTGCAATCACTCGACGATGTGAACTCGACACTCGTCGCGCATCGAGCAGACCCTGGCCGACGCACGGCACAGCGTTCACTCGCTGATGAGATGACAACTCTCGTTCACGGGGCCGATGCAGCTGCTGCAGCCAGCGCGGCAGCGGATGTTTTGTTCGGGGGCGACCCCACCAAGGCCTCGCGTGAGGCACTGTCAATGGTGAGTCAAGAAGTAGCCACGAGTTCTCACAGTCGAGATGCGCTTGCAGATGTCGTGGGGATACTTGTAGGTACGGGTCTGGCTTCGTCGAACAGCGATGCTCGCAGAGGCTTGCAACAGAAGGGTTTTCGCGCCAACGGCGTGCAATTGGGGGAGGACTCCACCCTTGTGGATATCCCACTCCTTCATGGTCAATGGCTGCTCCTTCGCAAGGGCAAGACCAGTTACCACCTCGTTCAGGTTGCCTCCTGAGCGTTTGTAGACATTGCTGATTGTTCTGGCTAACCGGCGTTGCAAGGCGTAATTCCAGCCCGATAGAGTTGTTACTCGCCCCCAAAGGAGCTCGAGCAAGTCTCGGTTCCGTGGTGGGTCGGCACCAAGCCCGCAAGGGCACGTGCCAGAGCAAAGCTCCTTGAAAACGGAAGAGAAGACTGAACGCCAGTGCGGGCAGACAGAACGAGTCCTTCGGGGCTCATTGTCTGCTTGTCAATTCAGGGTCGGATTCCCATCCGACCCGCAAACGTGACTTTCACGAGTCACACACAACGTAAATAAAGTCAGAAAAGTGGCGACACCAAAACAGAGCTATTCCCTCTGGTCGCCACGGACTTTCCAGAACTCTCCCCACGCAAGTGGGAAGTTCTTGATGGAGAGTTTGATCCTGGCTCAGGACGAACGCTGGCGGCGTGCTTAACACATGCAAGTCGAACGGGGTCCAGTCTGTAGCAATACAGAGGAAGACCTAGTGGCGAACGGGTGAGGAACACGTGAGGAATCTGTCCCGAACTCTGGGATAACAGTTGGAAACGACTGCTAATACCGGATGCCGTCATTGGATCGCATGATTCGATGACGAAAGAATTTCGGTTCGGGAGGATCTCGCGGCCTATCAGCTTGTTGGTGGGGTAATGGCCTACCAAGGCATCGACGGGTAGCTGGTCTGAGAGGATGATCAGCCACACTGGGACTGAGACACGGCCCAGACTCCTACGGGAGGCAGCAGTGGGGAATCTTGCGCAATGGGCGAAAGCCTGACG
>JBJTGC010000308.1:0-3535 GCA_046093725.1 Actinomycetota bacterium | reverse complement strand
AGATACAACAAACCGACAGCCACAACGACGACCACTGCATACTGCAGATAGTCACCCCACTTGCCGGCTTTCTCCCATTCATTTCCCAGTCCCCAACCAACAGCTACCCAGATTGCATTCCAAATAACGGAACCAGCGGCTGTCAACACGGTGAAACGAACCAGCGACATTTTCTCTGCACCTGCTGGAATGCTGACAACTGACCGCACAACGGGAACCAGGCGCCCGAAGAACAACACCAGTGATCCGTGACGTTCGAACCACACAAATCCTTTGTGCACGTCAGAACGCTTGAGGCCGACGACACGACCAACGGTCGAGAGAAAGCGCTCGAGTCGATCTTCACTCAGTGCTCGACCTATGCCGTACAAGACATAAGCGCCGAGAACTGACCCGACTGTGGATGCGATGACACCACCGACATACCCGAAACGACCAGCTGCGACGTTCGACCCCGTGAGCAAAAGGATGAGCTCAGATGGAATGGGCGGGAAAATGCTCTCGAGCGCAATAAGTAATGCGACGCCAACCAGACCAATTGCGTCGATGAAGTCTGTAGCCCAGTTGATCATGCACCGACGCTATCTAGCGACAGGTACAGCACCATGGCTTTTGCGAGCCATCTGGCCATGTACGAGCACGAGCAGAATTCCAGCAGCAACGAGCGCGAACGTCGAGAGCAGGTGATAGCCGACTGCCCGCCGAATAAAACCTGAGGCGAACCCGCCCATGCCGCCACAAAAACTCATCAGCAAGTCGGCCACGCCCTGCACACGTACTCGCGCATCCGCCATGACTGACTCTGTCAACAAACTCGATCCACCGATCAACCCGAAGTTCCACCCGACACCCAACAACCACAATGACGGAAACAAGAGTTGCTCGATATTGCCTGACAACGCTGCAATCGCGGTCGCCGCGACGAGCATCAGTGCACCAACCCGAATCGTCTCATGATGTCCGCGTCGATCACTGAATCGGCCAACGAGCGGACTGAACGCGTACATGCCGGCAATGTGCAACGACACAACGAACGGGCTCACTCCTTCGTGTCCGTGCAATTTGAGATGAACCGGAGTCATTGTCATGACCGCCACCATCGTCACTTGGGACACCACCATTGCCAACAATGCAGTACGTGACGACTGATGTGACCAGATTGAACTGATTGTGGCTGCGATGTGTCCGCGACGTGAGTCGGTAGATGATGCGTTCCCCACTCCCCCTGCAAGAACCAACGGATCTGGTCGAAGCAAAATAGTTGTGGATACGAACGCGGTGAACAGAAACATCGCACTGAAGAGAAACGGGCCTGCATATTTGGCGATGCCGAACCACTCAACTGCCACATGTTGAGCAGGATGCACCAACACCGGTCCGAACACCGCACCGAATGTGGACGCGAACACGATGCGGCTCATGTCCGATGCACGAGAATCCTCGCGGGACAGGTCGGTTGCCGCGTAGCGCGCCAACAAGTTCGCTGCGGATCCGTTCCCGAAGAAGAACAACCCCACGAGAAACACCGGCAACCAACCGCGGTCTGCGCCAAATGCTGCAAGCAACCCACCAGCGCTCGCGAGAAGATACCCAAGAGACAATCCTGGTCGCCGACCGCGTCGCGACATTCGTTGAGACAACATCTGAGACATCGCTGCGGTACCAACCGTTACTGTCGCCGTGGCCATGCCAGCCCATGGCGTTTCTTGGCCGAGGATGTCTTGCACCACATACGCACCGACAGTGACTGCGGCGCCCAATGCCGCCGAACCGATGACCTGGCCGATGGTGAGAACCCGCAGAGTGCGTTTCTGCAGTGTGATGCGCTCGCTCTCGGTCAGCACATCAGACCCCGTCGTGACCATGCTCAGACGGCAAAGACAGACGAACCTGAACGTCACTGCCAACCACTCGAGTGTCAAAAACCTCGAGCGCCGTGCGCGCAGGTGTTGCCGTTGCGGCACCGGTGGCAGCGTCGAATCGACCGTTGTGCTTTGGACACTCGATAGTCGATCCATGAACGAATCCATCTGCCAAATGAGCGCGACCATGCGTGCACTCGCCGGCAAGCACACAGAAACTTCCGTCCTTCGTGTGGACCACGACCATCGTGGTATCACCTACGTCTGCGCGCAGCAGATCTTCACGCGCCACGTCTGTCACCTGACAAAGAGTGATCCATTCGTCACTCACGCCAAGCCCCCTGGAAGGTTCACCGATTGAGAAAACGTGTGGTCGCCTCGTTGACGCGACATCGCACTGAACGCCTCCCGCCATGCGTCGCGGATGTTCTCGTGAGCCGGCGGCAACTGCTCTCTCACAAGTTCGTGCAACCGCGGCAGTGCGTCGTACGGCACGTTCGGAAAGATGTGGTGCTCTAAGTGATAATTCATGTTCAGATACAGAAAACGATGAACGACATTCATGTGCACGGTGCGAGTGTTCAAACGATGGTCAAGAACATCTTCAGCTAGCCCAGCATGTTGCGTGATGCCATACGCCATCAGCAGCCACTTCCCATACACAGATGGCAACCCGATGAAGAGCGCCGGTTTGACACTGCCACTTGAGACACACCACGCTGCAACTGCAACGAGGACGAGAAAAAATACCCACGACCAGAACTGCGACTTGCGCAGCGTGTCCTGCGGTTGGTAGTTGCGTTGAGGTGCGGCTGGGCGCCCCACCATGTTGCGAAGGATCTTCACCACTTCATTGCGTGCACTCAGCAGCCCAAAGAACTCTGCAAACACTCGAAATCGCGATGTCGGCCGGGGGAAAGCAATCTCGGGGTCACGACCAACGACGATTGTGTCGCTGTGGTGGCGTGCATGACTCCACCGCCAACTCTCAGGTTCTCGAAATGTCATGAATGATGCGACGTAGTACACAACGTCGTTCGTCCATGCCCGGCGAAATGCGGTTCGGTGTCCGAATTCCTGCCACCTCGCATCGCTCGTTGACCCGTACAAGGTGCCAGACACAAAAAACGCAGGAACCGCCCACCACGTCCCCCAAGACGTGTGCGCCCACCAACCGCTCGCAGCAAGCAATGCAATCCACAAAACCAGATGAATCATTGGCAATGAGGATCGGCCTGTCACAAGTGCCTTCAACTCGTTTCGGTCAACTTGCGGTCGATACCAATCCGCATCAATCAACCCACGTGCCTCCGCCTGTGGTTCTTCAACTCCGCCCACCGTGTAGTCACGCACGAGCCAAGAGTACGGGGCGCATACGGGCTCGTTGGCGATGAGGTCGGTCGGCAAAGATGGAGACATGACTCGTGAAGCATGGATTATCGACGCTGTCCGCTCCCCCCGCGGCAAAGGCAAAGAATCGGGGGCACTTCACCCTGTGCACCCGCAAAGGATCTTGGCGCAAGTGTTGAATGCGCTCGTTGACCGCCATCGATTCGATACCGCAGATGTCGACGACGTGGTCATGGGTTGTGGCGCGGGCAGTGGCGACCACGCTATGGATATTGCTCGCATGGCGGCCCTCGATGCCGGTTGGGCCCTCGATGCACCTGGTA
>JBJTGC010000307.1:0-2190 GCA_046093725.1 Actinomycetota bacterium | reverse complement strand
CGCTCAAGTGAGGTGGGGGAAGTAATTTTATTCAACACATTTTTATCCAGCAGCCATTCGGGTGTTTGGAACAATTGCTTGTTGAGGAAAGCTACGGCTTCTTTCTGAGTGGCTTTCGGAGTTGGTTCATACACATCAGCGGCTTGTTCAAGTACGCCAACTGGTTTGCCGTGTCGTTCCCGAGCGCTGTCTGTGCTGCCAGTGTCTGTGGATTTGGCCATGCCCAATGGTAGGCACAAGGCCATGTCAGAGGTGCAGGGTGCCGGTGTCGAAATGGTCGAAGAAGTCGACCGTAGCGGCAACGTTCTGCGCCTAGTCACACGTGCCGAGATGCGGAAGAACAATCTGCGACATCGCTCTGTGTTCATCGCTGTCATCTCTGACGATGGCGACCTACTCATTCACCAACGTGCAGAGCACAAAGACCTGTGGCCGGGGTGGTGGGATTGTGCCGTCGGTGGTGTCATCGCCCCTGGTGAAGAACCCGACGCTGCTGCGCGGCGAGAGTTGGCCGAAGAACTCGGAGTTGAGGGTGCGATCCTGCAGCCACTTGGCAGCGGTGCGTACGACGATGAGTCGGCATCGCTTGTTGCGTGGTGTTACTCGGTGATTCACAACGGGCCGTTCACATTTGCCGACGGTGAGGTGCAGCGAGCCGAATGGGTGAAGCCGGGCGATCTTGTCGAGTGGTTGGGTGCAAAGAACTTTCTTCCAGACACGCTTGCGTTAGTTCTTCCTCGGCTGGTGAGTTACCGCGGAGTTATCGCTTAGCATCAGGTCGTGGCTCGACACATCGACGTTGAATTCACCATCGAACCGTTCATCGAAGGTGAACCAGGCCCGCATGTAACCGCGGCGGTTCGTGCCGTCGAAGCTCTCGGCTTTTCCGTCGACTTTGGTCCTTTCGGGTCAACCTTCTCTGCACCAGAAGAGTCAGTTTCTGCAGCGGTCGCTGCACTGATGGATGCGGCCTACAAGAACGGCGCCACACACGTGAGCGTCCATGCGGAACGTCCTGAATAGTGGACGGCGCACAACACCCCCTCATTGCAGCCATCAGTCCGGTTCTTGCTGCACTTGGTGCACGTGTTGTGTCAGCAGAAGAACAGCAGCCCGCTGATATTCCACTTCATTGGGAAGGAAAGACTGTGGCTGTTGTGCGACTTCCACCATTGCATGGTGCGCTCGATCGTCTCATTGATTCAGTTGAGCGCGAACTTGGTGGTCCGCTGTCTCGCCTGTCACGCAACGACAAACAAAAAGCTATTCGCCTTCTCGACGAACTCGGTGCCTTCACACTTAGGCGTGCTGTTGAAGACGTGGCCGATGCGATGGGAGTGTCACGTATCACCGTGTACAACTACCTGAATGCGATTCACCGCTAGAGCTTGCGCAGGTGAACACCAGTCACGCGATGGTCGTGACCTTTCTGCACAACAAGTGAAGCTCGCGCTTTGGTCGGCTCGATGTTTTCTGACAAGTTCTTACCGTTGATGTCGCGCCAGATGCCGCGAGCAATCTCCATGGCTTCCACTTCGCTGAGGTGTGCATAGTTGCGAAAGAAGCTATTTGGATCCTTGAACACTGTTTCACGCAGTGCTTTGAAACGATCGATGTACCAGCCCTCGATGTGGTCTTCATCGGCGTCGATGTAGATGGAGAAGTCGAAATAGTCAGACACAAACTCGTCGGTCTCGGCGCCAACTTGCAGAACGTTCAGACCTTCCAAGATGAGAATGTCAGGCTGGTGGATGACGACTTCAGCATCGGGCACGATGTCGTACAGAACGTGGCTGTACACCGGCGCTGCCACGTCTGGCGCGCCACCTTTCACCTCACGCAAGAATTGCAACAACCTCTTGGTGTCGTAGCTCTCTGGGAAGCCTTTGCGATTCATGATGCCGCGGTCGAGAAGAACTTGGTTCGGAAACAGAAATCCGTCGGTGGTGATGAGGTCGACTTTCGGGTGTTCCGGCCACCGTGCAAGAAGGGCCTGCAAAATTCGCGCAAAGGTGCTCTTGCCCACTGCCTCTGAACCAGCAACGCCGATGATGTAGGGAACTTTGGGTGCGATCGTGCCGAGGAAAGTGGATGACACTTTGTGCAAGTTTTGCGTTGCACTCACATACAAGTTGAGAAGACGTGTGATGGGCAAATGCACGGCGGCCACTTCATCGAGCTCGACGTACT
>JBJTGC010000306.1:0-5761 GCA_046093725.1 Actinomycetota bacterium | reverse complement strand
GAATTCCTCGAAAATCGCCTCGTCCAAGCGACAGTTGGTCTCCACCAATGCCGTTGCGAGGATGGTGAGCGAGCCACATTCTTCGACATTTCGTGCTGCGCCAAAGAATTTCTTCGGCGGATACAACGCACCAGCGTCGATACCACCAGACATGATGCGGCCGCTTGCAGGAGCGGCCAAGTTATATGCGCGAGAGAGTCGCGTGATGCCGTCAAGGATGACAACCACATCGTCGCCCATTTCAACCATGCGCTTTGCTTTTTCGATGGCCAACTCTGCGATGTGCGTGTGTTCGTCACTCGGTCGGTCGAAAGTTGACGCAATGACTTCACCTTGCACGGTGCGACGCATGTCGGTGACTTCTTCTGGTCGTTCGTCAATGAGAAGAACAATCAATTTCACCTCGGGGTTGTTCTTCTCGATTTTCGTGGCGATGGTCTTCATCACCGTCGTTTTGCCAGCCTTCGGTGGCGACACGATGAGTCCGCGTTGACCCTTACCAATTGGTGAGATGAGGTCGATGATGCGCGCAGTCATGTTGGTGGGATCCATCGGATCTTCGAGGCGCAGCTTTTCGTCTGGAAAGAGCGGCGTGAGGTCTTCGAAGCGTGGACGCTGACGAGCCTTCTCCGGATTCATTCCGTTCACCGTGTGAATCTCGAGCATGGCCGGGTTCTTCTCGTTACGGCCGGCAGGTCGCGACATACCTGTGACGTAGTCACCTTTACGTAGTCCGAACTGTCGAGTGAGTTTCACAGGCACATACGAGTCGTCTCGCGACGCGAGATAACCATTGACTCGCAAGAAGCCGTATCCTTCGTCACGCAAATCGAGATAGCCAGACACTTCGACGGGCTCGTTGCTAAACGGTTGATCGTCCTGTCCGTCGTAACGATCAGAGCCCTGCGGCCCTTCATCACGGCCATTGCGACCACGACGTCGGCGACGACGTCCGTTGCGATCTTGACTGTCCCAATTTCCACCTTGACGATCGCCACGGTCACCACGATCACCACGATCGCCGCGTTGCTGACCATTGTTTCGGTCACCGCCGCGCTCGTCGTTCCGCGCCTCGCGCGCTTCTGCGGCATCTTCGGGGCTCAAACGACCCTCGTGTTCTGCCAATTCGATTTCCCACTCAGCGAGGGGTTCGCCATCAGGTCCCAGCATGACTTTCTCGGATCTTGCGGTTCCACCCTTGTCTGGATTGCTTGAGGGCTTTCGGCCCTCACCTTTTGTCGACCCGTTTGCATCACGGCCAGCAGACTTTGATGGGGCAGCTGCTGGCGGCGCGGTCTTTTCAAGAATCTTTTCAATGAGTGTTGCTTTGGACGCTCGTGACACCGATGCCACTCCGAGTGCCTGGGCGATGGCAAGGAGTTGATCCTTGTCCTTATTTTCGAGTGCTGATTTCTCGAGGGCTTCTGCGGCCATCGTGTTGCCTGCTTTCATTTGGCCGCGAGCGTCAAAACGATCACTGACCGACAATCTCAACCCTGCAACTGCTGGGGAGAGCCCGGGAGCCCGAGCGACTCACAAGATAGCGGGTCTGGGTTACGCCCGCAACCATCATCGGGTCCGATGCGTTGCCACAGCTCTAGGCTCGCTCGAATGACCACACGACGAGTCACCACTTATATAGCGGCTGCCGTCATCTGTGTCCTTGCGTCACTGTCGGTCGGATACACGGCTCGCGCTTCCGACACCGCCCCTCCGCTTCCTGGCGGGTCACCCAAGGCTCGTCTCGTTTCTCGTATCGACACCAAAGATCGAGTCGCGTTCATCACCATTGACGATGGCCGAAGTGTCACAGAATCTATGGCTGACTTCATCAAGGACAACAAGATTCCTGTCACGAGCTTCGTGCTTCCCGAGTGGTTGAAGAAACTATGGGAGCCGATGTATTCAACGTTTCCGAAAATGACGTTCGAGAATCACACCAACACGCACCGTCGACTCGGACGATTGAGCCTCGAAAAGCAGACCAAAGAACTGTGCGAAGCAAGCCGACTTGTCACAAAGATCGCCGGTGATGCTCCCCGGTTCTTTCGCCCCCCAGGTGGCGTCATGAACAACAACACACTGAAAGCTGCCGGTGCTTGCGGCATGCCGTATGTCGTCAAATGGTCGGTCGATACAGCAGGTGGAGTCGTCAATCCCGTGGGCGCACGAACGACTCTGCAACGAGGCGACATCATTCTTCTGCACTACATCCCTCAGGACACTGCCGTTCTGAAGCAGGTGATGCAGATGATGAAGGAAGCCGGCTTGAAGCCAGCCCTCCTGCGCGACTATCTCCCCTGACTAGTTCATTGAGTCAACGTCTTTGAGTCGAAATGACCGACTCAACGCGAAGACATCTGACGAGCCAAGTTTGTCAAAAGTTCCCGTCATTGGTGTCCAAACAATACGCGCGACAGTCGTTACCATCACCTCCATGCGCACGCTTCTGAACTTTCGCCATCACTATTTCGCCCGAGTCATTGCTTTCTCTGTGGCCGGAAGTCTTGCCCTTACCAGTTGTGGTAGCGGTTCTGAATCTGGTGAAGCAGGTCTTGACCAGCAGGTAAAAGTCGTCACTGAGAAACTCGCAGTTGATGGCGACCGCAATGCGGCACTGCCTGGCGCAGATGATGGACGCCCTTTTAATGGCGCAAACTGCTGTGTCAATGACATCACTGATGTTGACCTGATCACCTCAGTCACCACCGGCCGTGAAAGCTCTGTTGGAATCCTCACAGGTGGAGTGGCGGTGATCGATAATCGCTTTCTCGTCGATCGATCGCAGCCACGTATCGACTCAGCCGTACAAGACGTGCTCCCAGACGGTGAGGGCGGTTACTTTGCTGCAGCATCTGGGCGCTTCCGCGTGGGCACTTCAACTCGCATGGCAGTCGCGCACGTGACGCAAGCCAATACGGTGAGCAATGACCTCAACTTTCCATCACTCGCGGGCCAAATTCCGATTCAGGCGAACTCGGTTGCACGAGTTGGCACATCCACATTTGTCGCCACATACTCGAATCTTTATCGAGTGACGAACGATGCCATCGAGACAGTGGACATTGCCGGAACTAACAAGCGGGTGTCATCTTTTGGTGAATACCTCGTTGTCACGACAAACACAGGCGGCTTCCAGAAGACTCTCACCATTCTCGATGAACAACTTCGTCGAATCGACACGGTCACTTTCTGGCACGAAGTGTCAACACCTTCCATATCGACATTTGTCGAGGGTGAGAACTTGTACGTTGCAGGAAGGTTTGACGGATTCAATGAATCACGATGTGGTCTTTCGAGTAATTCATCGCTCAATTTCCGAATGTTCACACTTCGCGATGGCTGCCTCACCCCCACAAGTCACACAATCGCTTTCGAAGGGGCTGACTTCGTTTCTGCTCTCACCGCGTACCGCGGTGGCATCGTGCTTGCAGTGAAGTCTGGCATCGACACCAAGTTCAAGTTGTATGTGGTCACCGAAGCAGAGGCCCGTCCCATGCCAGACACGAACATGCCGACGGTGGTTGGCGAGGTCACCAACATGATTGAGTTCGGCCTGAACCTGGTGTACTCGCTGAAATACACCGGATTACTTCGTTTGACCGGGGGTGCGGACGGCAACCAAGCCATTAACACATACAGCTCACTGTGGCACCTGTCGCCGACGCCAGCAGGATCAACACCCACCTATTTTGAAGGTCGCCTTGGTGCTCGTACCACCAACCAAGTTTTTGATCTCGCCGTCTCGGGAACGAAATTGCTCGTGGCACATTCTGGTGAGTCTGCGATCGGAAGCAACCTGCGGGGCGCCTCGTGGTACGTCGATTCAACAGGCACTTACAAGAAGCTTGGGACAGCCGGACTGGGCGACTATGTCGAAGCAATCAACGGTGGTCGCAATCTTGCCGTCGCGTCATACGGTTCTGTGAAAATTGTGGATACAAGTCTTGGCACGATCATTGCGGACTTCCCCGTCACCAGAAATGGTCGTTCTGATTTCATCAGCGATTTGGCTGTTGCCGGAAACAATGTGTATGTGGTCGGAATGTTCGACTCCATCGGCGGACAACCGCGCAATGGGCTGGCACAGATAAATGTGGCCGCTGCACCGGTGATCGGTCCACTCGGAGCAAACCGCACGTTCTACGCCGGTCTCGGGCGACAGATTTACCCAGCAAAGGTCGAAGCTTCAGATGAGTCGCCGCACATCTTCGTAGCGGCGTCGAGGACTGGGATCACCCCGAGCGTCGATGGTAAGCCGCAGAGCTTCTTGGCAATCGAAATTGCGACGGGCAAAGCCTCGAACTGGGTACCGAGAAACGACAGCTTCGCTGAGTTGCTCGATATGACAATAAGTGGGAATCAACTTCTTGTTGCATATTCGTCTGACATCGTGGTGAGTCCTGCGATTTGGCAGAGTGTTTATCTGTACCGGGTTGGCGAAGAACCGGTTCCAATCGGTTGGCGAAATGGCCTCAACGAACCAAAGGATGCTTTCAAGTCAATTGCCATCTTCGCCTCCATCATTGTCGCCGTGAACGCGCTCAATGAACGCGAAGTGCATGTGTACAACGGAATCACGCGAACCATGAGACGACTCGACTTCGGTGGAGCAGTAACGCGCGTCAAGAAGTCAACCGATGGTGTGTGGGTACTCGGTCGATTCACTTCTGCTGGTCAATCGCGAGCTGAAGCGCCCGTGAAAATCGACATCTCTGCAAATGTGAGGCTCTCGGACAACTCTCTGACCAATCAGTTTCAACTTGCTGACGACACTGGCAATCGTGCAACGGTCCAGAGCCGAGTCATCTCCGTCGGCGAGTGGGCCGCACCACCTGGTGATGGCGCACCGAACGATTCGGGTGTAAATCCCGGTGGCGATGCGGGCGGCGGAGCAAGTGATCCCGTCGGTGGTGGAGCCGACGATCCGGTTGTAGGTATCAATTTGCCCGACGACACACAGGTGGTTGACTCCCCTGTCGGACCGCAAGTGGTGAACGTTGACAACAATGGCGTCGTGCGCCCTGCTGACAGCGCGACGAGCGATCAGATCGGAAATGCAATTGGCGTGAGTCTCGGTACCTCTGGTGGCGGCTCACCAACCGTTGTTGCATCAGCAGAGTCACGACGCGTCGTCATTTCTTCGATCACACCTGGCAATAAGTCGCTGACTGTCTCGTGGTCGAGCGGAACGGCCGGTGAGAGCCATGTTGCACGTACCAGTAATGGGTCTCGTGTTTTCTCGTGCGCAAGCACCACGAATAGTTGCGTCATCAATGGTCTCAGCCCCATTGAGGTTTACAGCGTCACAGTGGCACCTGAAGTTGATTCATCGGCTGCATCCACACCAAGCGTCTATGTGAAACCAATCGTCACCGCAAAGAAGGGTGCGAGCGTGAAAGCATCGAGCATCATCTCAATCAAGTCGTCTGCCAAGAAGTCTTGGAAAGTTCGCGGTGGCTGCACTTTGTCGGGCAGCTCGGTGAAGATGCCCAAGAAGCCTGCGCGCTGCACCGTCACTCTCTCTGTAGCCGCATCAAAGGCAAAGCCGCGGGCAACATACTCAGCCACCGTCGTGGTTGGCTGAGAGCAGTTGAGTTACGTGGGTGAGCCCACGCAACGAGTCGAATGACCTGACCGGAGAACCACGAACCGTTATTCGAGATGCTCGCCTTGTTGATGGCTCGGGCGGCAATGCCCGTGATGCCGACATCGTCATCGCTGGCAACACGATTATCGAGGTAACTCCTGCCGGAAAAGC
>JBJTGC010000305.1:0-3499 GCA_046093725.1 Actinomycetota bacterium | reverse complement strand
GACCATTCCTTCGCGACATAAGAAACCAGCATCGCCCGGAGCATCCGAAAAATTGCTGAGTTCGGTGAAGCCGGACTCAGTGAGGGCCATTCGTGCTGATTCAACGACGTGGTATGGCGTCGGCGACTGGTCTAACCAGCCGCATAAAGAGTCCAAGTCGCTCGGTTCTGCAGTCATCTCCCGTACCTATCGAAAGTCGCCGACAATCAGAGGGTAGTTCTCGAATTCATCAAAGGATGCAAGTGGGCAGTCTCGTTGAGGGTCACGAGTGACTGTCGGCCACCTGACACCGCCTTGACGCGATGAATCGATGTGTAGTGGGGATAGAAGAACTGTGTCGTAGACATCTTGAGAACGTGGGAGACGTAGTAATTGATGACACCCCCGTGACACACCACGACAACGCATTCGGATTGATGTTTCTCTATGAGTGATTCAAATGCTCCGCGGACGCGAGCGTAAAATTCTTCTTGGTCTTCATCTGAAACCCATTCGCCCCGCATCATGGCTTGCCATTTGGGATGATTCGTCGCCCGCATTTCTTCCATCGGGATGTACTCACTCGAGTTTCGATCCCACTCAGCAACTCCATCTTCTTCTCGAACGCTGAGCCCGAGCTGTGCGGCGAGCGGGGCTGCTGTCTGCCGTGCTCGCATGAGGGGACTTGAATAGACAGCATCAATGGACTCGTGGGCCAGGTACTGACTGAGTTTGCTTGCTTGAAGGTGGCCCTCAGGGCTGAGCTCTGGATCGGCAGCTCCAGACTCCTTTTCCACACGCAGGGGCAGAGCGTGTCGAACGATAATCAGTTCCATCTCGAGCCTCGACTACGGGTTGACGTCGACGTCAAAACCCATGAATGTGCATCGAAATTGTGACGCGGTAGTTGAGTTCGAGGTCAGACCGGCCGCTGCATTTTTTGCTGAATCGACACAACTCTGAAGCTCAGAACGTTGGGCGAACAGGGCCAGGGAAAGCGCCACAAAAACAACAAGTCCGACAACTCTCATAACCATTGACTTCAAGACTTTGAGCGCAATAAGTGCCAAGAGAAGTGACCCTCCGGACAATCCGAGCGCGACGTTTCGAAGTGAATCGGGATCAACTGACGAGAAAAGATCACTCACCATTCCCACCCTAGATGGGTCAGACGACCTAGCGTGGTCACGTGGCAAGTGACTTCACGGTGGCGATTCTCGTCGGAGGAGACAGCTCGCGAATGGGCGAGGACAAGGCCACTTTCCAAGTTGACGGTGTGTCAATGGCCGAACGTGTTGCACGAGCCGCGAAGGAAGCAGGAGCTTCTGAAGTTCTTTTCATCGGCGGTAGCAGCGCGTTGGTCAAAGGAATGTCTGGCACGTGGAAAAAGGATTCATGGCCCGGTGAAGGCCCACTCGGAGGGCTCATCACCGCGTTGAAGAACGCTTCACATGACTCAGTCGTCGTGCTTTCGTGCGACATGCCGTTTATCACGTCATCAGTCATTTCGAGTCTCGTTAATGCGTTGTCAGATGCTCAAGCATCGGTCGGCAGGACGGACCGTCTCAATTGGTTGTGTGCCGCGTGGTCGAAAGACGAATGTCTCTCGACACTTCAGTCAGTGTGGAAGCGGAATGAGCGCGCCATGCACCGGGCTGCTGTCTTGCTCGATGTCGCTGAGGTGCCGGTGCCTGCTGTTGCGGTGCGCAACATCAATTCGCCAGAAGATCTGGCGCCAACCGATGCCCAAGAGTGATGCCGGCCGGCCACAGGCGGATGTGACGTGGGTCGACAATGATGCAGTTCTTGACGATGCGATATCGTTTCTCCTGTCGCAGCAGAGATACTCGATCGATACCGAGTTTCACAGAGAACGGACCTACTTCCCGCGGTTGGCCCTTGTTCAGCTTGCGGCAGTAGGTCGCATTTTTGTGATCGATCCACTGAGTGTGGGCCGTTCGCAATTCGCGAGGCTTTTCGATTCAGATGCCACGGCGATATTTCATGCTGCACAACAAGACCTAGAGGTGTTGCAACATGCATTTGGGTGTGTTCCGCGACGAATCTTCGATACGCAGCTCGCTGCTGGCTTCATCGGCTACAGCTCGCCTTCACTCTCGTCGCTTGCTACATCGTTCGCTGGCGTCAATCTCCCGAAGGGTGACCGGCTCACTGATTGGCTACGTCGGCCTTTGACCGCTGCGCAAATTGACTATGCAGCAGGAGATGTGAGGTATCTCGAACAAATAGCTGACGCTATCCAAAAGAGTGTCGAGCAGCTCGGGCGTTTGGCTTGGGCCGAAGGAGCCTGTGAAGAACTTCGCTTGCGTCCCAATGGTCCGACAGATCCAGAGCGTGCATGGATGAAGGTCAAGGACATTCGAACATTGAAGGGCAAATCACGATGGGTTGCGCAGGCATTGGCGGAATGGCGGGAGAAGCGCGCAGCGGAACTGGACATACCTGTTCGGCACGTGATGTCGGATATCGCAATCGTGGGCGTGGCCCAAAAATTGCCAAAGACTGCTGACGATTTGAGTCACATTCGGGGGTTCGACGGAAAACAAGCGCACGGTTCGATGGGGCGGTTTGTCATCGACGCAGTTCAAACTGGCATTGAACGATCTGGTGCAGGCGAGTTGAAGATGCCTTCCTCCGATGGGGACGACCTTGACCGTGCTCTTCGGCCGGCAGTGACTCTCGTGTCCGCATGGGTGAGCGAGCTCAGTCGCCAGAAGCAGCTTGACCCTGCGCTTCTCGGAACGCGGCAAGACATTGTCGATCTGCTGAGAAAGGCGCCATCAGCCAGACTTGGAAGCGGATGGAGAGCAGACATCGTGGGGAACGATGTGGACGACCTCGTGGCAGGTCGCGCTGGTCTGACTTTCACGGCAGACGGCGGTCTGAAATTGATTTCTCTCAACGAGACGGTCTAAGAGGTATGCAGATTGCGGTTGTTTCACGCCTCAATGGCTGAGGTCACACAGGAAATCGGCGTGTGGACGAGTAAATCCCGTTCTCAGCGGGTCTCGGTCGGTAGAGTGGGAGAGGTTGTCAATAAGCACCTCGGTGCCACACAAGTGTTCGGAGAACGACCGTGAAAAAGGGTCGCCATCGTCGTTTCGAAGAGGCTCGCAAGCTGAAGCAAGCGGGTCCTAGTGCAGCGGATCTCGGTTTCGGAGATTCTCCTCGTCGCGCCAAGACTGAAGAAGACGAGTACGCCGAGATTGCTCAGCGTTATGGCGTGAATTTTGACGACGAAGACGACACCGAAGAAGACGACGCAGATTGAGACTGGCGGGCGCACGTCGCCTGAAAACAACATGACCTCCCTCCGAAATGTAGCCCTCGTCGCCCACGTCGACCATGGAAAAACCACTCTCGTCGACTCACTTTTGAAGTCCACCGGAACCTTCGCCGCCCACCAGGCAGTAGTCGATCGCGTGATGGACTCAGATGACCAAGAGCGCGAGCGTGGCATCACGATCCTCGCAAAAGCTGCATCTGTGCAGTGGAACGA
>JBJTGC010000304.1:0-2962 GCA_046093725.1 Actinomycetota bacterium | reverse complement strand
CAAACGGACCGGGACAAGTAGTGCTCGTCGGTGCGGGCAGCGCCCACGGTGTGACTGCACTTGACGACGGTAGAAGCCCGTTCCATTACCAACAAAGCCGCTTGAACCTGCTTGAACCTCCTCACATGCACACCTCCATGTTGTTCGTGGCTCGCGGTCGGGCTATCCCCGCAGTGGGTGAATGGATCGACGTGCAACGTCCGCTCACTCAGGTGCAAGTAGACCTGCTGCAGTGGACGGCCTGACCAACTCTCGCTCATCAGGCCTCACCTCAGACGGCCGCCCTCGCCACGTGTGGCCTGATGTCACCCGCGCACTTGCCCTTTCCGGCGTCGTGGCGATGAATTTTCACACCTATTTGAATGGCAGCGGTGCTTCGAGCCCCATCACGCCCTCGGTATGGGAACGGCTCTTCAACCCCAACACGGGGCTCCTCACCACTCGATTCGCTGCGGTCTTCGTGTGTGTCGCGGGCATAGCGATCGCACTCATGGAACGTTCGTGGGGCGGTGCGACACGTGCGTTGTCTACGCGACTCTTACGACGCGGATTCGTGTTGTACGCCGCTGGCTTTGCTATGGAGTGGATCTGGCACGGAACGATCATCTTCTATTACGGCGCCTACTTCATGCTCGCAGCACTTCTCATTCATCTGACCTCCCGACAACTTCTTGCACTATGTGCCCCGATTGCGCTCATTGCCGCTGTTATTCAAGGAGTACGCGCGGAACGACTGGTGGATGGTGAGTACACCTCATGGCTCGACCCTGCGTCCATCACGTCGCTCACCGACCTCATGGTGCGCACCTTTGTCTCCTACACGCATCCGGTATTCCCTTGGCTCGTGTTTCTCTGTGTCGGAATAGTGATCGGACGAAACATCGACACCTTCCTGCAATATCGACTGCGTTTCCTCGGCCTTGGTGTTTCACTTGCGGCCATTGCGTATGTCGCACGAGATCTCGTGTACAACTATGCAGCCGAAGCAGACAATGCGGCGTTCATAATGATGGTGTCATCGACTGATCCAAAGTCTGCTGGCGTGTCGTACACAGTAGGAACCGTTGGCTCAACCCTGGTGTGCATCGTCGTCATTTCAGTTCTCTGCGACAGGTGGTCACAGTCGCCAGTCATCGCTGCTTTCACACGCATCGGCCAGACAAGTCTCACGTTCTATATGTTCCACGTCTTCTTCTACGAGGTTGTAGTCGAAGTCTTTGGTGCGGCATCAGCAAGCGGACTTGACACAGCGCTTGTTTTGTCCGTCATCTGCATCGCATTGGCAAGCACTTTCGTGCTGTGGTGGACCCGATTCATCGGACAAGGTCCGTTCGAGCGTCTCTATCGACTGCTCGCGCCGTGATTCACCGCCACACGAAGGTGCGGCCAATCAACTGCGATTGAACCCTCGCCAGCCAACTGCTGCGGCACCGACAAGTGGTCCTTCATCTGCAAGTCGAGCCGGCACGATTCTGGCTCCGCGTGAAAACTCGATCTGACACAACTCGTCGAGTGTTTTCTGGGCCGCCGCAAAAAATGTGGCACCAAAACCGAGAGCGACGCTGCCACCGACAACCGTGAGCTTCAGGTCAAGCACATTGCTCACTGACGCCACTGCTCGCCCAACGAGGCGACCCGTGCGCACCATGGTCTCGAACGTCGGCTGGGTTGGCGGTCGGCCGGTGATGGCCTCGATGGCAGGTCCAGAAGCCTCAGCCTCAAGACACCCTCGCCCCCCGCACGAACACCGACGGCCATTGGGTTCAACCACCACATGGCCCACATGGCCGGCGTTGCCCGTGGCCCCATCGAGCAGTTCGCCGTTCAGGACGATGCCTCCGCCCACCCCCGTGGACACCACCATGGCCATGAAATTGTCGACCCCTTTGGCCGCCCCCAACCATCCCTCGGCAAGAGCCAACGCCTTGGCATCGCCGTCTCCGAACACGGGAAGTGACGTCAAAGTGACGAGTCGTTCGCGAAGCGGAAACTCACGCCACTGTTCAATGTTGAGCGGTGAGATGGTTTCGACATTGCGCGCTATCGGTCCAGCGCTTCCGACTCCGACCACAACGACGTCGGCGCCGTGATGTCCGCGTGCACGATTCATCTGCTCTTTGACTGCAAGTGACAATTCATCGAACAATTGCTCGCCGCCCCACTTGTGATCTATTCGAACGAGAGCACGGTCAAGCAACTCGCCATTGCGAGTAACGATGCCCACTGCGAGTTTCGTGGCGCCGATGTCGATGGCAAGTGCCGCGTCCATTGCTGAATAAGTGTGCCAGCGCTTTTGAGTGTCGCCACCCAACATGGACGAGTTACTTCACGAACTGCGTATATTCGTGCATATGACGACGGATTGGAACCCTGTTTTGAAGGCGGAACTGTCCAAACCGTATTTCACCGAGCTTCAAACTTTCGTCGCCGCCGAGCGTCGCAAACACCAGGTGTACCCTGCCGAACACAATGTGTTCGCCGCACTGCACACCACTTCGTATGCCGACACAAAAGTTCTGATACTCGGACAAGATCCGTATCACGGCGAGGGACAAGCACACGGACTCGCATTCTCCGTACAACAAGGTGTCGCCATTCCACCTTCCCTTCGAAACATCTACGCAGAACTTCGCGAAGACATTGGTGTCAGTACTCCGGCACACGGTTGTCTCACCGCTTGGGCGCAGCGTGGTGTGCTGTTGTTGAACACAACACTCACCGTTCGTGCAGGACAAGCTGGAAGTCACCAAGGAAAAGGTTGGGAACGCTTCACAGACGAAGTCATCACCGCTGTGGCGGCAAAAACCGACCCAGTCGTCTTCATCCTGTGGGGGGCATCGGCCAGACGTAAGCGAAGCCTCATCGCCGGCGCCCACCATGTGGTGCTGGAGGCCCCACACCCCTCGCCTTTGTCCGCCCACAATGGTTTTTTCGGCAGCAAACCCTTCTCCCAAGCCAACAA
>JBJTGC010000303.1:0-2643 GCA_046093725.1 Actinomycetota bacterium | reverse complement strand
AGCACATACCGAGCACGCGCACCTTCAAGGATTGTGATGGCAACATCATTGACGTCGAAAAACTTGCTTTGCCACCTGATGTGCGGCCAGTTGTCGAAAACCGCGTGAGGCTCTACATCGACCTTCGCGGCTAGCGAGTGGCGAGGCTGTCAACCAGACGCACAGCGAACTCTTCACAATGCGCGTCGAGCTTTGCGCGATGCAAGGCAAGACCACCGATGACATCTGCTCCGCGTGATGACACTGCGCGTGTCATGCCATCGAGTGACTTGCCTGGGTTGAGCGCGAACGTACAGAACACCGCTGCTGTCTTTCCTGCCATCGCAGGCAGTGCACGCAACTTGTCAATCGCCCAAGGTGCCTGGCCCACAACGAACAAACCGTGCACCCATGTGCCGACAAGCACCACGTCAGCTTCTTGAATGCCGGCGAAGTCAGGTGACTTCACTGGCGAGAGCGAGGTGATTGACCAATGCTCTTGTTGCAGGTTTGCCGCGATCTTCTCGCCGGCCTTCCACGTGTTGCCCGTCAGACTCTCAACCAGAATCGCTGCCTTCATGGCATCAAATCTAAAGCATGCCCCAGCTAGTTGACCTTCTTCAGAGGTGCCCACGCGAGAACGAGGTGTTTGGTGCCTGCGTCGCGAAAACGAACGGTGGCCTCCATCTTGTCGCCAGCACCCGTTATGTCGATGATGACCCCTTCTCCGAAGATGGCGTGTTCGACGTCGTCGCCGATGCGCAACCCCATTTGGGAGGGGTCGAGGTTTCTTGGAGCGGGCCGTCGTGACGATGACTCGCGCGATGAAAAACCAGCGGAGATGACTTGTTCTTGCCGGCGTTTGTACGCAGGCATGTCGTTGTTGTGCCAATCACCCGGAGTGCGTCCGTACACGCGGTCGTTGTCGTAGCCGGCATCAACGTGTCCTTGACGATCGAATAGCTCTGCAGGAATCTCTCCGAGAAACCGTGACGGAGGGTTGTACTGGGTTTGACCGAACAGCATGCGCTGCCACGCATGTGAGACGAGCAGCTTCTCGCGGGCACGCGTGATGCCTACATATGCGAGACGACGCTCTTCCTCAAGTTCTGCAGGGTCGAGCAACGCACGATTGTGTGGGAAGACCCCCTCTTCGCATCCGACCAAAAAGACCACAGGAAATTCGAGACCTTTTGCCGAATGCAAAGTCATCAGGACAACTCGATTGTCGTCATCCAAGTCATCAGTGTCAGCGACCAAGGCAACCTGTTCCAGAAACTCATCGATGACAGTGAACTCTGCAGCTGAACCCACGAGTTCAGAAATATTCTCAAGTCGTCCAGCAGCTTCCACGGTGTCTTCTGCTTCGAGCTCGGAGATATACCCGCTGTCTTCGAGTGCAACTTGCAACGCAGCAGCAGGACCATCTTCAGCGGTGGAAGCAAGCTTGTCGATCAGCACAAGGAACGAATTGATGCCACGCACAGCAGCGCCAGTCACACCAACTTCTGACGCCTGACGCAACGCGTGGAGGAAACTTGTGTCGTTAGCTCGAGCCCACACGTCGAGCTTGCCAATGCTGGTGTCGCCGATTCCGCGCTTCGGTACGTTGATGATGCGTTTGATGCTGACTTCATCGCTTGGATTGATGGCCAACTTCAGATATGCAATTGCATCCTTCACTTCCTTGCGGTCGTAGAACTTGGTGCCACCGACCACTCGATACGGAATGCCCTGGCGCATGAATGCTTCTTCTACGACACGACTCTGAGCATTGGTGCGGTACAGCACGCCGATTTCTCGCCATTGGCGACCGTCGCTCTCGTGCATGTCGTTGGCCGTACTGGCCACCCAGCCGGCCTCCTCATGTTCGTCATCGGCGTAATAGCGAACAATGTGGTCACCGCCACCGTGTGCGGTCCAGAGTTCTTTGGGCTTTCGATCTTGATTGTTGGCGATGACCGCATTCGCCGCATTCAAGATGGTCTGTGTGCTGCGGTAGTTCTGCGCAAGAACCACAACCGTTACTTCCGGAAATGCATTCTCAAAGTCTGTGATGTTGCGGAAATCGGCACCACGGAACTTGTAGACGCTCTGGTCGGTGTCGCCGACGACACAGACATTGTGATGTTTTGCTCCGAGCATGAGCACAATCTGATTTTGAGCACGGTTGGTGTCTTGATACTCGTCAATCAGGATGTGTTGGAACTGATGCTGATAATGCGCGAGAACATCGGGGAAATCGCGAAGTAACTTCACCGTGTTGACAAGCAAGTCGTCAAAGTCCATGGCCCCGGCGCGCTCGAGGCGCAACTGATATTCCTTATATGCCTCGGCGTGGCGACGATCGACAATGTGCTGAGCTGAATCAAGCGCGGCTGAGGGAAAGACCAACTCGTTCTTCCACAAACTGATGTGCGCCTGAACGGCTTGTGCTGGAAACTTGCGCGGGTCGAGCCCCATGTCGCGCACGACATAGCCAGCTAGTCGCTTACTGTCTGATGCGTCGTAAATGCTGAACGTCTTTGGATATCCGAGCTTGTCGGCATTCGCCCGCAACATACGGACGCAGCTTTTGTGAAAGGTGGTGACCCACATATTGCGAGCCATCGGCCCAACCAGCGCCGACACCCGCTCTTTCATTTCGTCGGCAGCCTTGTTGGT
>JBJTGC010000302.1:0-5178 GCA_046093725.1 Actinomycetota bacterium | reverse complement strand
ACACCGAAGAATCTGCGTGGACGACATCTTTCGACATCAACATTCACGCACATCGCTGGGCTGCGAAACATCTCATCGATGACTGGGTGGCGCACGGTGACGGCTACTTCTGTTCCACTGCTTCAGCAGCCGGACTTCTCGCTCAAATCGGATCTGCTCCGTATTCGGTCACCAAGCATGCAGCCGTGGCCTTCGCCGAATGGTTGTCCATTACCTATGGCGACCGCGGCTTGAAGGTCAGTTGCCTGTGCCCCCAGGGCGTGAACACCAACATGTTGAACCCTCCGGACTCTCACGGCACGGATGTGCGCGGCGGTGATGTGGTGAGAGCTGCCGGTGCGGTCCTCGAACCAGAGCAGGTCGCCGACTTCGTCGCTGAAGCAATTCGGAACGAGCGTTTTCTCATCCTGCCTCATCCCGAAGTGGCGATGTACGAGCAGAATCGCACCGCAGATCGCGAGAAATGGCTGGCAGGCATGCGAAAGCTGCAACGGCGTATCTTCGGCGCCGGCTGACAACGACCCACTAGCCATGACTTAGGGTTCGGCCATGGGAGTGCGCCTCGAACCTGCTGATGAATACATGCACGAGTTGGGACCGGAGCCCAACTTCAACGAGAGCATGTACGTGAACTGCTTTGACCCGAAGCAAGGCGTCGGCGGATGGTTCCGCATGGGCAATCGTGCAAACGAGGGTTACGCCGAGATGACCATCTGCATCTACTTGCCAGACGGTCGCGTCGCATTCATCTTCAAACGACCATCGATATCAAACAACGATGCGCTCGATGCAGGTGGTTTGACATGGACCATGGTGAAACCATTCCAAGAGTTGCGCATCGACTACCGCGGGAAACTGTGCGTACTCACTGATCCACTCGAAATGGTGGACCCCAAGCAAGCGTTCACCAATAACCCCTACGCAGAGGGCGAAGTTCACATCACCTTCACAGGTGGTGGTCGTGAATCCATGTTTGGCGGAGAACCGGACACGCCTCACGAAACTCCCGGTGAAGAGTTCGCCCGCGGTCACTACGAGCAACTCGTTTCGGCAAACGGAACGATTCGCGTGGGCGACGAAGAATGGGCAATCACTGGGCACGGTCTGAGAGACCATTCGTGGGGCCCGCGCTACTGGCAAGCACCGTGGTACTACCGATGGCTCACCGCGAACTTTGGAAGCGACTTCGGCTTCATGACGAGTCGTGTGGCAAAAAAGAACGCTGCCGGTACGCGTGGAGGGTTCGTCTGGGAAGACGGCCGCATCCACGTGTGCGATGACTGCACTGTCAGCACCGAGTTCATCGGCGAGGACAAATATCACTCGAAAGTCAGAGGAACTCTTCGCTCGTCACGAAGTGGCAAGGAATGGACGTTCGAAGGAGAGGTCATGAACCTCATTCCTCTGCGCAACCGTCGACAAGACCCCGAGGGCAACTGGCTACATACCCGCATCAGCGAAGGCATGACACGTTGGACTCTGACGTCTGGGGAAGCTGCCGGTCTCGTGGGTTACGGGTTGAGTGAATATCTCGACCAAATCATCGACGGCTCGCCCGTCGGCATCGCCGAATAAGAAACCGAGCGTCGCCGAAAAAAGAGGGTTCTGGTTTTACAGAGCTGTGCGTTCGACGAAACGCTCTGCGACATCTTGAGCACCGATGACTTCGACTGTTGACAGTGGCTGGCGCCGCCACAACACCAACAACAACTGACTCGCTTCACCGCGAATGGCACATGTGCCTTTTGCGTGCTCTCGCGTGATGACAATGTTCCCTACTTCAGGCTCATCGATAAACCATTCACCGTGCACGTCGGTGCAATGGATATGCACCGACCCGCCTGGTGCCGGCATCGACTCGCGCTGAAGGCGAAGAAAATTGTGAAGAAATTCGTCTATTCCGTCGCTTGCCATGTCACCCGGCATCGTCGGGGCTGGACCAATTACGGTGGCTGCGTCCCAGGCATGAACCATGGTTTCTTGCGTCATGCGCCGAATCGCCCACGTGAGCGGGGCCGGCCCCACCCATGACCAAATTTCGGTGTCGGGTGGTGTCGACTTGAACACATCAATCAGTGAATTCGCACCCTCGACGAACGTGTCGATGAGCACGTCATCCTCAACTCGTTTGTACGGGCGCAACTTGTCGAATCCCTGAACCTTGTCAACGACAATTTGAACAATTGCATTGTGAACTCGTGTGCAGTGCCACACAAGGTGTGACATCGTCCAATTCGGACATGACGGCACGGGTCGAGCCAGATTGCCATCAGCGACCTTTGATATGAGGTCAACCGAGTCACGAAGACTCGCGAGGTACTGGTTCGTCTCGAGCATCATCACCAGTCTTTGGTTGCAGCGGCAAGTTCGCGCCACTGATCGACGGGCACCGAGCCTGGAGCGGCACCCAGAACTTGAACGCACACATGGTCAGCACCTGCATCTAGATGCGCTTTGATGCGCGCCAACACTTGATCGGTGCTACCCCAACCGACAATGGCATCAACGATCGCATCTGAAGCACCGGTGATATCCGCTTCATCCCAACCAAGCCTCTTCAAGTTGTTCGCATAGTTGGGCAATGCCAAGTACATCGCCATGTACTGGCGGGCGACCTCGCGAGCACGAGAGGAGTCTGTTTCGAACACCACTGCCACTTCTGGCGCGAGCAATGCATCGGGTCCCATGATCGCGCGGGCCTCAGCTGTGTGTTCGACGGGAGTGAAATAGGGATGTGCTCCTTCTGTGCGTTCTGCGGCCAATGCGAGCATCTTCGGACCCAGTGCAGCGAGCACACGACGAGGCGCAACAGTTGGTGGTGCAGCGAAGTAGAGACCACGGTCCATCGCGTCGAGATATTCGACCATCGTGGTGTACGGCTTTGAATAGTTCTTGCCGTGTGCCCCTTCCACCATCGGCTGATGACTGACTCCGATGCCGAGCAGGAATCGCTCTGGAAATGCCTCGCTCAATGTCTTCCACCCGGCTTGCATGGTCTGCGCTGTTCGCGCATGCAAACTTGCAATACCAGTTGCCATCACTAGCTTCGACGTCGCCGACAACAAAGCAGAACAACTTGCAAAAGGTTCGCGACCAACAGCCTCTGGTACCCAGAGTGCACGGAAACCCATTGCTTCAATATCACCGGCGATGTCACACGCCTGCGACATCGGAACGGTGTCGAGGTCAAAGGCCCAGAGACCCACTTTTCCGAGACTGATTGCAGTGGCGCGCGATGCAGACGACATGTCCTCACCGTATCCAGCAACTTCGCCGGACGACTAGTTGTCACTGCGCCGCGCTGACTACCGCACTCGCCGGTCGAAGCCCCCGCAAACTAGATTCGAGGTATGTCATCACCACGTTCCGTTGTCATCGTCGACGCCCTCCGCACCCCCATTGGACGCCGCGGTGGCGGTCTCGCCACCATGCACCCCGCCGATCTTCTCGGTGCTGCCCAAAAAGGTCTCATGGACCGCGTTGGAATCGACCCGGCTCTCGTTGAGCAAGTTGTCGGTGGATGCGTGAGCCAGGTCGGCGAACAGAGCTTCAACGTCACCCGCATCGCATGGTTGGCATCTGGCCTTCCCATGACCACAGCCGCCACCACCGTTGACACGCAGTGCGGCTCGTCGCAGCAGGCCACCAACGTCGCCACTTCACTGGTTGCGTCCGGTGTTGTCGACATTGCTGTCGCGTGCGGTGTCGAAGTGATGAGTCGCATCCCCATCGGCATCAACTCGTCCAAGAAATTGGGTCTTGGTGTTCCGATTCCAAAGACCTATTTCGGTCGCTATGAATTCACGTCCCAGTTCGAAGGTGCGGAACGCATTGCCGACAAGTACGGCGTCACTCGAGACGATGCCGACGCATTTGCGTTGTCATCGCAACAACGCGCAGCACGCGCATGGGCAGAGGGCCGCTTCGACGGCCAGTGGATTCCCATTGACGCACCAGATGTTGATGAAGAAGGAAAGCCCACCGGCACGACACACAAAGTGCAGCGCGACGAAGGCATCCGTGAGACCAACCGTGAGGCACTGGCCGGACTGAAGCCCGTCGCTCGTGAAAATGGCGTGCACACCGCAGGCAACTCATCACAGATTTCCGATGGTGCAGCAGCAATGTTGATGATGACAGAAGAGAAGGCCAAAGAGTTGAACTTGAAGCCCCGTGCGCGAGTTGTTGACACATGCCTCGTGGGCGTCGACCCAGTGCTCATGCTGACGGGCCCGATCGACTCAACAGAACGACTTCTCGCTCGCAACAACTTGAAGATCAGTGACATCGACACGTTCGAAATCAACGAAGCTTTTGCTTCTGTCGTGTTGTCATGGGCGCGTGCAACCGGAGCAGATCTCGACAAGACGAACCCGAATGGCGGAGCAATCGCGCTCGGACATCCGCTCGGCTGCACTGGTGCCTTCCTCATGACCAAAGCCGTCAATGAACTTGAGCGCACCGGTGGTCGTTACGGGCTCATCTCCATGTGCTGTGGCGGTGGCCTCGGAACCGGAACTCTCATCGAGCGTCTCTGACACATACAACGTCACACATCGTGACGTGACCATCTCAAAGCCAACTTCGCGCAGCGTGAACATCGGTGGCCGTGTACTAGCAGCAACAGCCATGTTTGTGGCGTTGTCCGCGTGTAGGTCGTCTGACAACTCTGCACCCGATGTTGCGTCGGTGAAACGTGTCATTGACGGAGACACAGTTGTGCTCGCCTTTACAAACACCGAGGAAACGGTGCGACTCATCGGCATCGACACGCCAGAAACGGTGAAGCCGAACTCACCGGTGGAATGCTTCGGCCCTGAAGCCTCAGGGCGTACGAAGACATTGCTGCCCGCAGGAACAAAGGTTCGAGTTGAACGCGACATCGAGGCGCGTGATCGGTACGGACGACTGCTCGCCTACCTGCGCCGCGTCGACGACGGATTATTCGTGAATGAATCGTTGGTCATCGATGGCTTTGCCACGCCGCTACGAATCAAGCCAAACGTGGCATATGCAGACGACTTCGCACGTGCTGCCGAGCAAGCACGCGCCGCACAGCATGGCCTGTGGGCCGTGTGCGACGACTAATTGCACAGATAGCGTCACAGCATGACCTCGCAGTCCGCCCAGTCAACTCTGGCCGAACGACTCGGGTACTCACCCGACGCCAAACTCGTC
>JBJTGC010000301.1:0-5401 GCA_046093725.1 Actinomycetota bacterium | reverse complement strand
CCTCTCCCAATTGTTTGTGCGCACCTTGCGCGATGACCCGGCCGATGCCGAGGTCCCCAGCCACAAACTGCTCGTGCGTGCCGGATACATCCGCCGTGCGGCACCCGGTGGCTACACCTGGCTTCCTCTCGGCTTGAAGGTGTTCCGTCGCGTCGAGACAGTCGTTCGGGAAGAGATGGATGCAATCGGTGCCCAAGAAGTGCACTTCCCCGCGCTCTTGCCACGTGACGTGTACGAAGCGACAAACCGATGGACGGAATACGGAGACAACTTGTTCCGCCTGAAGGACCGTCGCGGTGCGGATTATCTGCTTGGCCCCACCCACGAAGAGATGTTCACATTGCTCGTGAAAGATCTGTACAGCAGTTACAAAGACCTACCACTGTCGCTGTACCAAATTCAGACGAAGTATCGCGATGAGGCGCGCCCACGCGCAGGCCTACTCCGCGGTCGCGAATTCTCGATGAAGGATTCGTATTCCTTCGATATCGACGAACAAGGTTTGCAACATTCGTATGACGCACACCGCGGTGCATATCAGCGAATTTTCGATCGCTTGCGCTTGCCCTACGTCATTGTCAAGGCCATGAGCGGAGCCATGGGCGGTTCCATGAGTGAAGAGTTCCTCTCTCCCCTCGACGTTGGTGAAGACACGTTCGTGCGCTGTACAGCGTGTGACTACGCAGCCAACACCGAAGCCGTCACAACGGGAAGAATTGACACCGGTACAGCGGAAGCGAGCGTCGCATCGGAAGTGCACACGCCAGGTTGTGGCACCATCGACGCCGTCATCAGTTATCTCAACGTACACGCACCTCGATCCGACCGGCCGTGGACCGCTGCCGACACGCTGAAGAACGTGGTCATCATGTTGAAGCAGCCCAATGGCAGTCGTGAACCGCTCGTGATCGGAGTGCCCGGCAATCGAGAAGTGGACATGAAGCGTGTTGAAGCCCACGTCGGTCCGGCCGAAGTCGAACCATTCACCGATACCGACTTCGAGTCGTATCCGATGTTGAAACGCGGCTACATCGGCCCACAGATTCTCGGCAAAAAATCAGCAAGTGGCATCACGTATCTCCTGGACCCGCGCATCTCAATTGGAACCGCGTGGGCGACGGGTGCAAACAAGGCTGACACGCACGTCATCAACTTGGTTCATGGTCGTGACTTCACCGCCGACGGCACCATTGAAGCTGCCGAAGTGCTCGATGGTGACCCGTGCCCGATGTGCGGTGCCGCATTGCAGATTGCGCGAGGCATCGAAATTGGCCATGTGTTCCAACTCGGACGCAAGTACGCCGACAAGTTGGGACTCTCCGTGCTCGACCAGAACGGAAAACAAGTGGTGGTCACCATGGGTTCGTATGGCATTGGTGTCAGCCGTGCAGTCGCCTCGATTGCAGAGGCATTTCATGATGAACTTGGACTGCGCTGGCCACGTGAAGTGGCGCCCGCTGACGTGCATGTCGTGATTGCCGGAAAGGGCGACGACGGTACGAGCGACTTTGCAGAAGCACTGTCGCAACAGCTCGAATCATCTGGCCTCGAAGTGATCATCGATGATCGCGTCGGTGTGTCACCCGGCGTGAAATTCAAGGATGCGGAACTGCTTGGTATACCAACAATTGTCATCGTGGGTCGTGGGCTGGCACAGGGAACAATCGAAGTGCGTGATCGTTTGGCCGGCACAAAAGTCGACGTCGCCAAAGATGATGCAGCGACGCATGTCCTCGCTCTCGCTCGCAGCACTCCGTAGGCTCTGACGCATGCACCTCCTCCGTGGCGCGATTCGGCACTACGACTGGGGAGACGTCAATTTCATTCCATCTCTCCTCGGCCAGAGACCCACTGGAGAACCGTATGCGGAGTTGTGGTTCGGAACGCACCATGGCGCACCGAGCGAAGTATTCATCGATGGCGCCTGGATTGCACTTGAGAAAGTGTCCGGTGACCTCGATGTGCTCGTGAAGGTTCTGGCTTCGGCACGTCCACTCAGTCTTCAAACTCATCCCACTCGCGCGCAGGCAGCACGGGGATATGCCCGTGAAAACGAAGCCGGACTTCCCGTCGATCATCCGACACGGCTGTACCGAGACCCACACGACAAGCCCGAGATGTTGATTGCTCTCACGCAGTTCGAGGCACTGTGTGGCTTTCGCTCCACTCAACAATCTGTCGCCAATCTGTCGTCGTACGGCTGGCACCACGAGGCCGCGGTGCTGGAAGTACAAGGCATCGAGAACTACGTGCGCTGGTGCTTTGACGCCGATTTGATGCCTTCTCTGGAGAAATGTCCACAGTGGCTGCGCGACCTTGCTCTTGCGTACCCGAACGACAAAGCGTTGCGCGTTGCTCCCCTGCTTCACCATGTTGTTCTTCAACCAATGCAAGCAATCGCACTGCATGCCGGAAATGTGCATGCGTACCTCAGGGGTGCTGCGGTCGAAGTGATGTCATCGTCAGACAATGTCGTTCGCGCTGGATTCACTAGCAAACACATAGACGTTGCCGAGTTGATCTCGGTGGCCGACTTCAGCGTCGTCGAAGAGCCGGTGCAGACTCCGCTCACCAAAGGTGCTGTGTCGGTGTACGAGAGCCCCGTCGACGAGTTGCTCGTCGAGCGTATCGACGTGAACGGAACTCATGAACTACCGAGTTCTGACCGACATCGCATTGTGTTGTGTACGGAAGGATCAGTCGGCGAGCTCACACCCGGACATGCTGCGCTTGTGACACCAGGTCGACACGAAGTTCTCGAAGGTCGTGGAATTGTGTTCGTGTGCGCCGGCACACGTTGAGTCGACTTAGTTGCCGACCGTCTTTCGAATTTCGACAATCTTCTCGCCTGCGTGATTGGCATCATCGCCTTTTTCACTGAGCAACTGCGAACGATCGCGAGCAGCTTCGCGCTCAGCCAATGTGGTGTCGACGCGTGCAATAGCAGCCTCGACCCCGTGCTCGTTGATGTATTCGGCCCACTCGACAAGTGCGTCGACCATTTCGTTTTCGGGCACAACAGCGACGTTTCGACCCTTCACGAAGAGATGGCCGCGCTTGTTGCCCGCAGCGATACCAAGGTCAGCCTCGCGTGCTTCGCCTGGACCATTCACGACACATCCCATGACGGCAATCTGCAAAGGCAGTTTCCGATCGGCGAATGCCGCTTGTGCTCGGTTGGCAACATCGATGACGTCGATCTCGGCACGACCACAGCTCGGGCAAGCGATGAGGTCGACGTTCTTGCGCTCGCGAAGACCGAGTGCCTCAAGTAATTGACGACCAGCGCGGGCTTCTTCCACAGGGTCAGCAGTGAGGCTGTAACGAATGGTGTCGCCGATGCCTTCAAGCAACAATGTGGCGATACCCGCAGTGGACTTCACGAGACCCGCAGGCGGCGGACCTGCCTCGGTAACACCGAGATGAAGCGGCACATCAACTGTGTCGGCGAGCAGACGATACGCCTCGACCATCAGCGGAACACTGCTTGCTTTCACAGAGATCTTCATCAGGTTGAAGTCGACCTCGCGGAAATAGTTCATCTCCTGCAGTGCAGATTCGACCATTGCCTGTGCGGTGAGACCACCATGTTTTTCATACAACGAAGGGTCGAGCGACCCCCCGTTCACTCCGATGCGGATGGGTATGTTGCGATCACGCGCTTCGGTGGCAACAGCTTTGATGTGCTCAGGCTTTCTGATGTTCCCAGGATTCAGACGAAGTCCGTGAACGCCCGCTTCCATTGCAGCAAGCGCCATGCGGTACTGATGATGGATGTCGGCGATGATGGGAATCGGCGACCTCGGAACAATTTGGGCGAGTCCTTCGGCAGCTTCCTGCTCATTGCAGGTACAACGAACGATGTCGCATCCGGCGGCGGCCAGTGCGTAAATCTGCTGCAAGGTGCCTTCGACATCTGCAGTCTTTGTTGTGGTCATGGACTGCACAGAGATGGGTGCTCCACCACCTACAGGAACCTTGCCGACAGTGATTTGCCGCGTGTGACGACGTTCGAACATCACGACCAGTGTGCCACTAGCCCAGTGGTCTGGTGAGGTCGAGGTACAGACCAGTGGCCAGCAAGAACGCGAGCAACACCACCACCGTCGTCGCGACGGGAATCATCTTCGAGATGTCAGCGCGATATGGCTTCCCGGGCCGTGAACGCAAACGCTCGTATGTGGCGATAGCCGCGTGGCCACCATCAAAAGGAAGGAGCGGCAACATATTGAACACGCCGACAAAAATGTTGAGGCTGGCGAGCAACAACAAAATGCCCTTCAGGCCGTCGCTCTCGCCGACCGAACCACTGACTTGACTGATACCGACAACTGTTGTGGGCCGCGTTGCTGGGTCGGCATTTTCGTTGGTGAGATGTTCGAGACTGTTCACCGGGTTCAGTGCTGCCACCAGACCTTTGACCGACTCGGTCACCGTTGTTCCGATGTCAGCGACCGATCGCCCCACCGACTCGACCACTCCGAGATCGGCATAACCGGCGCTGGTGCTTGCCACCCCGAAAAAAGCTGAACCAGGGACATCGGGGTGTTCAGCCAACACCACATCGAGCGACGAGGAAGTGCCGTCTCGATTGATGGTGACGGTGACTTGGTCACCTGGCTCGTTGGCAACGATGGCATTGACGAACTGTGAACGAGTGGTAACCGTGGTGTCGTCGATCGCGACGATGACGTCACCTTCTTGGATACCGGCGCGTGATGCGGGTGAATCACCGTCGGCAAGTGCACTGATGGTGACTGCGCCAAGTTCTTGGTAGCGACCCCAACTCGAATACACCGTGGTGAAGAGAACCACACCAATGATGAGGTGCATGAGTGATCCTGCGGTGATGACAAGCAACTTTCGGGGGTAGCTCTGCGCACGATATGTGACCGGCTCGTCGGCAGGATCAACTTCGTCGAGGTTGTTCATGCCCACGATGCGCACAAAGGCACCGAGAGGGAGTGCGCGAATGCCGTACTCGACTCCGCCACGAGTGGTGCTCCAAAGCCGAGGCCCGAACCCCATGTAGAACTGGGTGACCTTCATACCCGTGCGGCGCGCAGTGACGAAGTGGCCAACTTCGTGAAGAAAGACAGAGATCAACAAACCAACGACGAAAACGAGGATCCACGCATCTCGGAGCCCGAGCCATGCCAACAATCCGATGATTGCTGCACCGCTGATCAGCGATTGTTTACGGTCGACCGAACCGTCAGATTGTTCGACAGCACCACCTGCTGCAATCTCACTGCGAAACTTCTCGTAGATGTTGCTCATCGTGTCAATGCTTCCGTTGCCAGTCGACGGCCCTCGGCATCGGCAGCGAGCACGTCGTCCACCGAGTATGGCTGACTGACATGGTGCTGTGCCATGACGTGCTCGGTGACATGTGCAATGT
>JBJTGC010000300.1:0-4448 GCA_046093725.1 Actinomycetota bacterium | reverse complement strand
CCGTGACGTGGTAGCCGAGCACCTTTGCCACTCGCGCTAGAGCCGCGGTGAAGTCCACAGCGCCGAAGATCCACATACGCGGTGGCGGCGAAAAACTCTCAATGAACACTTTCACCGTTGCGGTGTCGACGAGGTCTTCAGGAGTCGATTGTCCTTCGGGGCCGTAATGACGAACCCCGTTGCGACCAGCCTCTAATTCCCCGACAGCGTCGCGCGCAACAACACGGTCGAGCTCTGAGTGACCAAGTGTCCCTTCAATGATGAAGGGGTTGGTCGCATCGGTAGTGGGTCGGACGATCACGTTTGCTCCGCAGTGCGGGCCTTCGATGACCGTTGCCAATGCCACTGGAACATTGCGACGAATGTTCGTGGCAAGACTTGTGTACACGCTCATGGTGTGATCACCACTCGAGGGGCTGGATAAAAAGATGGATGATGCCCCCGCAGGTGAGACCCACAGCAAATGCCTCGTCATCGGAATAACCAAAGGTGACGACTCGAGACATGGCATCGCCGTTCAAGATGGCCAGTGCTTCGGAAACAACTGCACCCTCGACGCAACCACCTGAAACAGACCCGACGACTTCACCGTCTTCGTTCACAGCCATGGCCGCACCAGCCTCGCGCGGGCCTGAACCTTCGATGTCGACAACGCGAGCAAGAGCGACACGCTTGCCGGCATCGCGCCAGCGATCGAGTTCGTCGAGGATGTCACGCATTGCTGATGACTTTCGTGAGGTGTTGAAGTGCATCGAGTGAATGTCCCTCGATGAAATCATCAACATAGGGCAGAGCAGCAGCCATTCCACGTGCGAGTGGCGCATAACCAGGTGTCACCTTCAGCGGGTTCACCCACACGATGCGATGGGCAACACGACCAAGTCGTTGCATTTGCTTTGCCAACACGTCGGGGCTGCCACGGTCCCAGCCATCAGAAAGCACCACAACCACAGCCCCGCGTGCCATTCCGCGGGTTCCCCAACGGTCGTTGAAATGCCGCAAGGTCTCGCCGAGCCGGGTGCCACCGCTCCAGTCGGCGACCGAGTCAGAGGCCCTGCGTAATGCAATGTCGGGGTCACGGGAATTCAGCTCTCGTGTGATCCGCGTCAATCGAGTGCCGAGTGTGAAAGCTTCCACCCGTTGACGGCCCACCACAGCTGCGTGCACGAAACGAACCAGTGCTCGTGCATATGGCTCCATCGACCCGCTCACGTCGAGCAGCAGCACGATGCGTCGAGGGCGTTCGTCGGGTGCGGTGAAGCGACGTCTGATGAGCTCGCCGTCTGATGCAAATGACGCTCGCAGAGTGCGTCGAACATCGGTGCTCTGTGCGCGACGCCGAGTTGGTGCGTGGCGAAGCGAACGTCGGTACGGACCAATCAGCTTCAGACGCCCCATGAGTTGCCGCGCGATGTCGAGCTCATCGTCGGAATACGACGCGAAGTCTTTGTGCTGCAGTGTCTCGACACCAGAAAATCGCACAGTGATGGTGGGATCGTCTGACGGATTGGCGAGACCTTCACTTGCTGCATCTTCATCATCAAGGACAATGCTCACCTTCAGTTGTTCGTCATCGTCAAAGTATTCGGGTGTCTCGCGATGTTCCCAGAACACAGCAAAGGCGCGGTCGTAAAGAGAGATATCTTCAGGTCGACGCACAAGTGACGCGCGACCAGCCCAGTACACGTTGTCGCGACTATCGATGCCGAGTTGTTCGAGAGCAGCGATGAACGTGAGCACCGAGTCGAGCGGTGCAGTGAGACCAGCCTGACGAAGGACGCGGGCAAAGACGACCGCGATTCGCTCGGGCCCCGAACGCAACTCAAAGAAAGAAGTGCTTCCGGTCGTTGTTGTCGACATGGTTGTCAGCCGTGGAGTAATCCGCGGTCGAGCGCCTGCTTCACCATCGCGGCTATTCCATGTTCGCGTACGCGATCGTGATCTTCTTTGTACTTGAGCACCGTTCCAAGAGTTGCTTCGACGACTGACTCATCGAGCACTGATGTACCGAGTCGACCGAGCGCGGTGGCCCAGTCGATTGTTTCCGCAATTCCTGGTGGTTTGTACAAGTTCATCGCACGCAACGATTCAACGGCTGCTGCCACTTGTGCTGCCAGAGAAACATCGACGGACGGAACTTTGGCTCGGACGATACTGACTTCACGTTCGAAGTCAGGGTGTTCGACCCAGTGGTAGAGGCAACGACGTTTCAGTGCATCGTGTACGTCGCGAGTGCGGTTCGATGTGAGCACAACTACCGGCGGCTGCTTGGCAACGTAGGTTCCGATTTCCGGGATTGTGACTTGGAAATCTGACAGCACTTCGAGCAAGTACGCCTCGAATTCGTCGTCGGCACGGTCAATCTCGTCGATGAGTAACACCGGCGGTGTGTTCGACTCATCTGCGATGGCGCGCAAGATGGCACGTTTCACGAGAAACCGTTCGCTGTACAGCTGGTTCTCGAGCGCGGTGGTTCCGGCCTCCTTGGCCTCGCCGCTTGCTTCTGCAGCCCGCAGATGAAGCAGTTGTCGCGAGTAGTCCCAGTCGTACACCGCTTGTGAGATGTCAATTCCTTCATAACACTGCAGTCGGATGAGTGGTGCCCCGCGCCAGCGGGCGATTGTCTTGGCGAGTTCGGTCTTGCCGACGCCGGCTTCACCTTCCAAGAACAGTGGACGCCCAAGCGAGAGTGAGAGATACACCGCAGTTGTGACACCGTCATCTGGCAGATAGCCATTGGCCTGAAGACCAGCGCGCACGTCGTTCACTGATGACACAGTCACGCCCCACAGCGTAGGGGTGCGGCGCGATGGATACATTTGCGGAGTGGACCTAGGTATCTCCGGACGAACTGCCGCAGTAGCTGCCGCCTCCGCAGGCTTGGGACTGGCTTCAGCACGAGCATTGGTCGAAGCAGGGGTCACCGTGGCCATGTGTGGACGCGATGAGGGTCGCATCACCGCGGCAGCACGACAACTTGGTGAGCGTGCGGTCGCCCTTGTGTGTGATGTCGACACCGAATCTGGCGGTCGAATGTTCGTAGAGCAGGCCATCGACAAGCTTGGTCATCTCGACATTTTGGTCACAAACGGCGGCGGTCCACCTGCTGGCACGTTTGCAACCACCCCGCAAGCCGAATATGCCAAGGCGCTTGAGAAGAGCTTGTTGTCGGTGGTTGGCATGTGCAGTGCCGCACTGCCCAGTATGCAAGAGCGAGGGTGGGGTCGAGTAGTGGCCATCACATCGAGTGCAGTGCGTCAGCCAATTCCAAATCTCATCTTGTCGAATACTGCGCGAGCCGGAGTCACTGGTTTCTTGAAGACTGTCGCCCGTGAGGTTGCAGGTAAGGGTGTCACTGTCAACACGGTTCAACCCGGCATACATGCGACCAATCGCATCCTGCAGCTGTACGGAGCAAATGCAGACCCAGTGACGCTCGGTATTCCGACCGGAACACTCGGTGACCCAACGGACTTCGGTCAGGTGGTCGCCTTCCTGTGTAGTGAACAGGCCAAGTTCATCACGGGTGCCAACGTGCAAGTTGATGGCGGCGCATACGCAGGTCTGATCTGACATGGACCCGTCTGGAGAACAGTGCTCTGTCGTTCTCACATGACGTGTCACCTAGTGTGGCGTCATGATTCATCACGTGGTCTTGTTTTCCTGGAAGTCACCTATGTCGGCAGAAGATGTGGCGGCAGTCGGTCGCGCACTTGATGGCATGGTTGCGGGAATGCCATATGTGCGCTCCTATCACCACGGAATTGACGCAGGGTTGAAGGACAGCGGCAATGCTGACTACGGCATCGTCGCGACGTTCGACAACGCTGATGATTGGCGCAAGTACGACACGGACGACGTACACAACAAGGTTCGCGCCGAGGTGTTTGCACCAATTGTCGGTGCGCGCACCGTCATTCAGTTCAGCTCGTAATTAGCGAGCGTCGCTCCCACCAGTCAGCGCCACGCCACGCCGCGAACACGAGCAAGAAACCAGCGAGGGCATCAACCACGTAGTGCTCGCCGAACTACACGAGGGCGACTGTCATGCCGATGGGGTGTAACAGCAGCGCGGTTCGTGTCCACCATGAACGGTTGGGAAAGAACCACAGCACGACGAGTAGTGCCGTGGCTGCGTGAAGCGACGGCATTGCGGCCACCGGGTTGAGAACAGCTACTCCACGATCAAAGGTCTTTGAGACCGTGTCGAGATTCAACTCTGACCATCCACGACCCGTGATGCGGTCAATCTTTTCGATGTAGCCATTCTTTGCCGCCATCCAAGGTGGTGCGGCGGGATAGGCGATGTAGCCGACCACTCCGCCCACAAGCATGAGACCAAGTCGACGCACGTACAGCACCCAACGCTCTCGCCCTCGCCAGCGAAGAAACACCGCGAGCGCGACGGGGAACACAACGTGGGTCATGTAGATGATTGATCCGAGCAC
>JBJTGC010000299.1:0-2731 GCA_046093725.1 Actinomycetota bacterium | reverse complement strand
GTGAGCTGCTCGATGTACTCGGCATCAAGTGGATTGAGGCCCCTGGTTTCGAGGGTGACGACATCATCGCGACGATTGCTCACCGTGCAGAAGCCAAAGGTATCGATGTCATCGTTGTCACCGGTGATCGAGACACGTACCAGTTAGTGAAGGACCCACACATTCGAGTGCTCTACAACAAGCGTGGAGTCAGTGATTATGCCTTGTATGACGAGGCGGGCATCCTCGAACGCACCGGTGTGACGCCTCGTCAATATCCGGAATATGCCGCGCTACGGGGCGACTCGAGTGACAACTTGGACGGCATTCCCGGAGTAGGTGAAAAGACCGCAGCCAAGCTCATCGCGCAATACGGGACCGTTGCTGCCGCAGTTGCGAATGCGGCTACACAGACACCAAAAATCCGTGCCGGCCTCGAAGAGCACGGCAGCCGAGTCGAGCGCAACGCTCGCATGATGTACCTGCGAAGCGATGTGCCCATCGAACTTGACTTGGACTCATTGCAGCCCCGCCCAGATCTCGCGTCCACGAAGCGCCTATTCGACTTTCTCGAATTCAAGAACATGTACAAACGGGTGAGCGATGTCGTCGATCAGCTTGGTTGGTCTACGCGAGGAGATTCAATGAGTGAATCTTCCGCGCAGATTCAGGTTGAGACTCATAGTGAAGCCACTCTCCGGATTGCTTCCGATGTCAAAGATGCAGTCCAACTGTTGGGCAAGTTGACGAATGCAACATACGCAGTTCGTTGGAGCGGCCGACCAGGTGCCTCAGATGTGGCAGGCGTTGCCGTTCTCTTGTCGTCGGATACAGGAGAAGTTTTGTGGCTCGACGCGACTCAAGTGCAGAACGAATCGGTTCGTGCAGCTTTGGCGAATGTCGCCAAGTCCACGGCACATGATGCAAAGCCGTTCATGCGATGGATGGAAGAGCACGGAAACCGACTCGACTCGTTGGAGCTGGACACTGCAATTGCGGCCTATCTGTTGAACCCGTCTTTGTCGTCGTATGAATTCGCCGATGTGTGCAGGGCGGAGTTGGGTATCGACGTTGAGGAAGGCAACGGTGCCGCAGGTCAGCTCGACTTCGGTGACGGACCATCCCTTGCGGACACTGCTGCAAAGGAAGCGCTCATTGTGTCGCAGTTGGCCTACGCGCTGCAGAAGTCACTCGACTCGAGCAGCGTGGCGACCTTGTATCGCGACGTTGAGAACCCGCTCGTCGGGGTATTGGCACGGATGGAAGCCACCGGAATCGGTGTTGACGTCAAGAAGTTGCGCGCCATTCGAGATCGCCTGACCGAGGAAGTCGACACACTGGTCGCAACCCTGCACGCTGTCGCAGGGCGCGAATTCAATCTGAACTCGCCAGTGCAATTGCGCGAAATCCTCTTTGAAGAGAAGGGGCTGACCCCCGGAAAGAAGACCAAGACCGGCTACAGCACAGACGCGGCGACGCTCGAGAAGATCCGAGATCAGTGGCCAGAGTTCATTGACCCGCTCATGCGCTATCGGGAAGTCGAGAAACTGAGGTCGACGTACGGAGAAGGTCTCTTGGCAGAAGTTGCTGCGGACGGCCGTATCCATGCCACGTTCAACCAGACAGTCGCGCGAACGGGCCGACTTAGTAGTGACCATCCGAATCTTCACAACATTCCTGTGCGCTCTGACGAGGGTCGAGTGTTCAGACAAGCATTCGTGCCTGCAAAGGGCCGAGAATTCCTCGTGGCTGACTACAACCAAATTGAGCTTCGATGTATCGCACATCTTGCGAATGATCCCGGCCTCGTTGCAGCGTTCACTGCAGGGGAGGACATACACACTGCGACAGCTGCTCGCGTGTTTGGCGTGAACCCCAACAAGGTCTCACTTGATCAGCGTTCGCAAGCAAAAATGGTTTCGTACGGGTTGGCCTATGGCATGGAGGCGTACGGATTGAGTCAACGGCTGTCCATCGGTGTTGATGAGGCAGCCGACATTCTTGATGCCTACTTCACTGCATTTCCTTCCGTGAAGGCCTACATGGACGCGACAGTGACCGACGCCAGACGCAACGGATACACCGAGACGCTTTTCGGGCGTCGAAGGCCCATTCCTGAATTGCGCAGTGACAATTTTCGAATTCGACAAGCGGGCGAGCGCCAGGCCATGAACGCTGGAATCCAGGGTTTGGCAGCAGACATCTTCAAGATTGCTCTGGTCAGAATCGATCAGGCGTTGGCGCAACACAAATTGAATAGTCGTCTCGTGTTGCAGGTGCATGACGAGGTCATCATCGAAGCGCCCACGAATGAAAAATCTGAGGTGGAAGACCTCGTCCTTACCATCATGAGGTCGGCTGCCACATTGAATGTTCCACTCGAGGTCAACTTCAGTTGGGGACATTCATGGGCCGAGGCAAAGTGAACGCCGATCACTGGTTTGAAGAACTTGCAGATCACATGGGAGAGGCGTATTTGCGCTACTCGTTCACAAAAGGCACAAGGCAGGAAGTTGACTTCCTTCTTTCGGTGCTCGACCTCGAACCAGGTGCACGCATTCTCGACGTCGGATGTGGCCCCGGTCGACACGCAAACGAACTAGCAGCGCGAGGTTTTCTCGTCCACGGAATTGACCTCAGTTCGCGTTTCGTCGATGTTGCACGGGAGAGTGCGGTTCCTGGGGCGACATTCGAAGTTGCCGATGCGAGAACAATGTCGTTCGTCGAGGAGTTTGATGCCGCCATATGCCTG
>JBJTGC010000298.1:0-4718 GCA_046093725.1 Actinomycetota bacterium | reverse complement strand
CGTTTCATCGACGAAAACTTGACGCGCTCGTCGAACGCAACGACGGGTTCCATCTATCAAGCAGTATTGGCTGCAGAGCGACGTGGCGATTATCTCGGAAAGACAGTGCAGGTCATTCCACACATCACCGATGAGATCAAGCGCCGCATCAGGCGACTTGCCACAGAGGACGTCGACGTGGTGATCACAGAAGTTGGTGGCACTGTCGGCGACATCGAGATTTTGCCGTTCCTAGAGGCCATTCGGCAGTTCCGCAACGAAGTGGGTCGAGACAACGTCTGGTATATCCACGTCACTTTGGTACCGTTCATCGGCCCGAGCGGTGAGCAGAAGACCAAGCCAACGCAGCACAGTGTGAGTGAGCTTCGCGGTCGTGGCATTACTCCCGATGTCATTGTGTGCCGTAGTGAAGAGCCGCTCTCGCAGAATCTGAAGCGCAAAATTTCGAATATGTGCGACGTCGAGGAGCGAGCCGTCATCAACGCGGCAGATGCGCGAAATATCTATGAATTGCCGCTTATTTTGCACGAAGAAGGCCTCGACACTCACGTGTGTCGCACTCTCCAGTTGGACACTGACATCGACCTGTCATCGTGGGAGACATTGGTTGGTCAGGTGGAAGCAGCGGTACGACCTGTGCGAATCGGGCTCATCGGAAAATATGTGGAACTGCAAGACGCATATTTGTCAGTGGTCGAAAGCTTGAAGCATGCCGGTTTCCATCATGGGGCGAAGATCGAGATCGATTGGATCCAGGCTGAAGACGTCGAAGGTTTGCTCGCGTCTGGTCGTCTCGAGCACCTTGACGGCATGGTTATTCCAGGTGGTTTCGGCCCACGCGGTATCGAAGGGAAAATCGCTGCGGCAGCTCATGCACGCGAGAACAAGATTCCGTGCCTTGGCTTGTGCCTCGGAATGCAGGTGATGACCATTGAGTTTGCTCGCCATGTGCTCGGTCTTGCTGACGCCAACAGCACAGAGTTCGATCCGGCCTCGAAGAACCCCGTCATTGACTTGATGGTGGATCAGCGGGATGTCACGAACAAGGGTGGCACCATGCGTCTCGGCGCCTACTACGCAGTGCTTCAGCCCGGCACCAAGGTTGCTGAGGCGTATGGCGACAATGTCGTGAGTGAGCGACATCGTCATCGCTACGAATTCAATTACAACTTCCGCTCACGATTCGAGTCAGCAGGCTTCATCTGCAGCGGAACATCCCCGGACAAGCGTCTCGTAGAGTTCATTGAGGTCACGGATCATCCATTCTGGGTCGGAACTCAGGCACACCCTGAGTTCAAGAGTCGCCCTGATCGTCCGCATCCGCTGTTCCGTGAATTGATCGGTGCTTCTTTGACGTACCGCGAGGCGCGGTCGAAAACTACGAGCGCGGTTGGCGAATAAGCCAGCCGAGCCTCGACCACGTGACGGTCGTGTGATGCAACATTTCACTCGCGTATCGGCCGATGTCATTCATCCGTGGGCGATGTATTCACTTGTCCATGCGGTCATTGAATCGCCGTCCGGTGAGCAGTTTCATCGCACCTTTGTCGACTCGCCCGGCGCTGTAGGTGTGGTGGCAATCACGGAGGACAGGAAAGTTGTTCTCGTGACTCAATATCGCGCCGCGATGGGGGACGTCCTCACAGAGATTCCCGCCGGTCTTCGGGATGTGCCAGGTGAAGAGCCATTGGTAACAGCCCAGCGCGAATTGGCGGAAGAGGCCGGCCTGGAGGCGTCAGATTGGCAATGGCTCGGACGAATTGCTTCTGCTCCAGGAGTCACCAACTCGACTGTCGAGATCTTTCTCGCTCGCGGTCTGACCGATGTGCCGACGGACCCGCATGGCCCAGAGGAAGATCACATGACAATCAGCTACGTGCCTCTTAGCGAAGCCGTTGAAGAGGTGGTGCGTGGGCGTCTCTCAGACTCGAAGACGAGCGTCGGACTGTTGCTGGCAGACAAAGCTCTTCGAGACGGCACAGGGTAGGTGTCTGCCGTGAAGAGGGATGTGGATCTGTCTGAAGAGATGGAGGCCTTCCTGGTGTGGATGCGGGTCGAGCGAGGACGAGCAACCAATACCCTGGCTGCGTATCGTCGAGACTTAGCGCACTTCAGTACTTGGATGACAGATTCTTCACTTGAATTTGAATCTCTGACGGCCTCTGACGTGGACGACTACATCGATACATGTCGTGAATCTGGCGAAGCAGTTGCAACAACGGCCCGACGTATGGCTGCGATGAGAATGTTCTTTTCCTATGCCGTGGTCGAAGGAATGCGAATCGATGACCCGACAGCATTGGTCGACGGTGTTCGCGTTCCAACAGGAGTGCCCAAGCCGCTTTCTGAAGATGATGTTGAAGCACTTCTCGGGGCGGTCACAGGTGACAACGCAGCGGCTCGACGTGACAGGGCGATGCTTGAGTTTTTGTATGCAACAGGTGCGCGCATCAGTGAGATGTGTGGCTTGAACCTCGATGATCTGGACATGCGCGGGCGTCTCGTGAGGTTGTTCGGGAAAGGCTCCAAAGAACGTGTCGTGCCATTCGGCCGTAAGGCTTGTGCCTCACTCGAGGAGTACTTGGCGCGTGATGGACGAAATTTGTTGGTGCCTGACTATTGGGTCAAGAGCGATGATCGCGATGCGGTCTTCCTGACCAATCGTGGTCGTCGCATGAATCGACAAAAAGCTTGGGATGTCGTCAAACGTGCAGGCGCAACGGTGGGACTCGCTGACGATTTGTCGCCACACTCCCTGCGACACAGCTGCGCCACTCACATGTTGGAACACGGTGCCGACCTGCGCATTGTGCAGGAAATGCTCGGCCACTCCACGATTTCCACCACACAGATCTATACGAAGGTGTCGCAAGAGCGACTGTTCGAGGTGTACAAGACTCACCATCCACGAGCCCGGGGCAAGGGCAAATGAAGACGTTTGCTCACCTTGTCCGGCGCACTTTTCGTTCAGTCCGCCCGAAGCTGTCACCGGCCGACGTCATTCTCGTCGCTCAGACGCTGTCATCTGCAGAGCTTGCGATGTGGTCGGCCATGCAGATGGCGGACAAGGCTCATTCGGTAATGGTTCTTTGGCGGTTCATTGAGATCCGTCCGACAGCCACGAATGCTGAGAGGAGTGCTGTGCTGTTGCACGATGTCGGCAAAAGCACATCGCGACTATCCACGGTCGGTCGAATTATTGCTACGTGCATTGGTGGACGTACTCCGCGGATGCACATGTACTTGGCTCACGAAGCAATCGGAGCTCGCATGCTTGAGGGCATCAGCGATCCATTGACCATCGCATTGGTAAGGGGTGATGGGCCGGAGGACTCGCGAGACGCACTTCGCCACGCTGACGACATATAAGTATCGAAAGCAACCCTTGTGCGCAGCACTTGGTTAGGCGCGTGGCAAAAGTCCGATTGCTGAGTGCACCCTTGCAAGTGTTTGCGACGCGACCGCTCTTGCTCTGTCGTTACCTTTGGCAAGAAGACGTGCGAGCTCGGCTGGGTCTTGCAAGAGTTCGTTGTAGCGAGTGCGAATTGGTTCGATGAGTGCGATGACTGCTGCTCCTGTGTCTGACTTCAGCGGACCATACTGCTGGTATTGGGTTGCCAGGTCGGTTGGGTTGCCACCGGTACAGGCAGCAAGAATCTCGAGCAAATTGCTCACCCCAGGTTTCGAGTCGCGGTCGAATCGGACGACTCCTTCGCTGTCGGTGACTGCACGCTTGAACTTCTTCTCGATAGCGGCATTGTCGTCTGTCAAATACACAATTCCGAGGTCAGAAGAGGCGGACTTCGACATTTTCGCTGTGGGATCTTGTAGGTCCATGACGCGCGCACCTGCTGCAGGGTGCACCGCCTTAGGAATGACGAGTGTGTCTCCGAAACGATGATTGAATCGAATTGCTATGTCGCGAGTGACCTCGATGTGCTGGCGTTGATCGTCGCCGACAGGAACCTCTTCTGCGTCGTACAGCACGATGTCGGCTGCCTGCAGAGCTGGATAGGTGAAGAGGCCTGCAGAGACGAAGTCGGCTTCTCGTTTTGCCGATTTGTCCTTGAACTGAGTCACGCGGCTCAACTCTCCGAACGAAACAGTGCATTCCATGATCCAAGCCAACTCGCTGTGTTCATGGATGTGACTTTGGACGAACACTGTCGCGATATCGGGGTCAAGTCCGACTGCGAACAGCATGGCCGCGAGCTCGAGGGTCTGGCGACCGAGCACCCCGGGTGTGTCCGTGACGGTGAGCGCGTGCAAATCGACAATGCCGTGGAAAACATCGGCTTCGTGTTGTCCGCTCACCCAATTGCGTAGGGCGCCGAGATGGTTGCCGAGGTGGACCACGCCCGTCGGCTGTATGCAAGAAAGCACCCTGGTCACGGAGCAGAAACTAGCCTGTGAGCGTGGCAATCGATGTGGCAACTCCTGTTTATGAGGGCCCATTTGATCTTCTTCTGCACTTGATACTTCGCGAGGAAGTGGACATCCATGAGATTTCGCTCTCAACCATCGTCGATGCGTACTTGCAGGAGTTGTCGCGGATGCAAGAGCTTGATCTCGATGTCGCCACTGAGTTCCTTCTTATTGCGGCGACCCTCGTCGAGCTGAAAGCCCGCCGTCTGTTACCTGGCCGCGAGAACGTCGATCTGGACGATGACTTGGCGTTGTGGGAAGAGCGAGACATGTTGCTCGCCAGGCTCTTGGAG
>JBJTGC010000297.1:0-4041 GCA_046093725.1 Actinomycetota bacterium | reverse complement strand
CAGCCATGAACACCGCATCTGGATGCGGTGTTCATGGCTGAATTCGGTGCCTTACCTACAGAACTATTCGTCGAGTGGGACCCAGAACCGATTGCAGCAGCGTCCATCGGTCAGGTTCATCGCGCCGTTCTGCGCGTTGGCGAGGACGAGGTTGCAGTTGCCGTCAAAGTGCAATACCCGGGCGTGGCTGACGCCATCGAATCTGACATTCGCACAGCAGATCTGCTGGGAACGCTGTTGGCATTCGGATTCAAGTCACTTGACCCAGAAGCAATGGTTGCCGAGATCAAGGAACGCCTGACAGAAGAGTTGGACTACACACGCGAAGCCAACAATCAGCAATTGTTTGCTGACTTTTATCGTGATCACCCCTTCATTCATGTGCCCAAAGTCTTCACCTCAATGTCAACATCGAAGGTTCTCACCACTGAGTTGGTGAGCGGCGCAACATGGTCAGAGGTGCTGACGTGGGATCAAGACTCTCGCGACAGAGTCGCCGAGACAATCTTCCGTTTCGTGTTCAGAAGCCTCTACCGATTCCGCGCCTTCAACGGTGACCCACATCCGGGCAACTACGTCTTCCACGACGACGGTCGAGTGTCGTTTCTCGACTTCGGACTTGTGAAGTACTTCAGCGAATCAGAGATGGACACATTCCAACGCATGATCAAGGCGGCAGCTATCGACCACGACGTCGAAGAATTCCGTCACATCATCGAAGATGCCGGGCTGTTGAGAAAAGATGCGCCAATCACAACTGACGACGCAGGTTCGTATTTCTCCCATTTCTCTGAGCCTGTGAGCGAGTCTCGCGACATGACATGGACAAGCGAATACGCAACTTCAATCGTTCGGCACACCTTCGATCGTTCATCCCCCATCGCTCAGTACGCAACAGTTCCGAAGTCATTCGTGTTCATACAACGCATCAACCTTGGCTTGTACGCACTCCTCGGACAACTTGGTGCACGCGGCAACTACCGACGCATTGCAGAAGAACTGTGGCCGATGACCAACTCACCCGCATCCACCGAACTCGGTCGCCTCGAAGCCGAATGGCTGGCGTCAGTACGTCACTGAACAGTGTGGACATCGAGACCGATGTCCAGAATCGGCGACGAATGCGTCAGTGCGCCAACCGAGATGAAGTCGACGCCCGTCGCCGCGACATCCTTGGCGTTTGCGAGTGTCAGCCCGCCACTCGCCTCAAGCAACACGTGATGTCCGGTAGTCGATGTATGACGCCTGGCGATGTCGACTGCTTGCCGCATGGTGGCAGGAGCCATGTTGTCAAGTAACACCAAGTCAGCGCCTGCGTCGAGTGCCACTTTGAATTGTTCCAGAGTGTCGACTTCGATTTCGACGACCATGTCGGGTGCTGACTGACGGACGAGCGCAAAAGCTTGCGCGACGCCACCTGCAGCGACAATGTGATTGTCCTTCACTAGGGCTGCATCGGACAGTGACATGCGATGGTTCTGTCCACCTCCGCAGCGAACGGCGTACTTCTCAAGACTGCGCAAACCTGGCGTGGTCTTTCTGGTGTCGCGCACTTTGGCATCGGTGCCGGCGATGGCATCGACCCACATTGCAGTCGCGGTAGCGACTCCGGAGAGATGACACAGGAGATTCAGCGCTGTTCGCTCAGCAGTCAGCAGCCCACGCGTCGGGGCCTCGACTTTTGCAAGTACGTCACCCGGAACGACTCGATCTCCGTCGTTGCAAACAATCGTGAATGCGCACTGTTCCACCCCACACACCATCTCGACTGCAGCAGCAGCCACGTCGAGCCCTGCAAGTGCTCCGCGTGCTCTCGTCGTGAACGTTGCAACACTTCGCTGTTGCTTTGGAACCGTCGCCACCGTGGTGATGTCGGCGCCGCCAGCAAGATCTTCCTCGATCGTGCGCCGAACGAGGTCTTCGACCTGGTTGGCATCGAGCCCGGCTTTTGCCAGGCGCTCACGCCGCTCAGATGACAGTGAATGAAGTATCACAGGCTCTCCACAACGGTCGCGTCTGAGTCGACCACATACAAGTGACGCTTCCAAGAGTCTGACGACTGGGGCGCATCGGCACGTCGATGACAACCTCGACTCTCAACACGCGCAGAAGCTGCTGCCACCACTGCTCGCGCAAGTGTGAGCATGTTGGTCGCCTCAAATGAACGACGTGACGGCTCGATGCTTAAGTCAGTCTTTTCCTCTAGTCGAGCAAGCCGGTCGGTTGCAGTTGCCAATCCCTCGGCGCTTCGTAACACTCCGACGTACTTTGACATTGTCGAGCGAAGTTCACCACGTAGATCAGCACTCAACAACGCTGCATGACGCTCGTCGTCTTCTGGTTCAACCTTGGATGGCAGCGACCAACTGAGTGCACGCCCAACTCGCGTACCGGCAACGACGCTTTCGGTGAGTGAGTTTGAGGCCAGGCGGTTTGCCCCGTGAACGCCAGTGCACGCCGCCTCACCCACCACGTACAGGCCGACAAGCTCGGTTGCACCGTCAAGGTTCGCCTTTACTCCCCCACACACGTAGTGAGCGGCAGGCGCGACAGGTATGAGATCAACCCCTGGGTCGATGCCCTCTGCGAGACACGAGGCAGTGATTGAAGGAAAACGTGTTTCAAATTTCGAACCGATGGATCGTGCATCAAGAAACACGTGTTCATCGACGCCATTGGGTGACTCGGCCATGCGCGCACTGATAGCGGAAGCCACCACATCACGAGGCGCCAAGTCTGCTTGCGGATGCACACCTTCCATGACGCGCGCGCCACTCGCATCGACGAGCACTGCACCTTCGCCACGCACCGCTTCGCTGATGAGAGCTTGTTGACCCGTTGCATCTGGTCCTGTCCACAACACGGTGGGATGAAACTGACTGAACTCGATGTCGACGACGGGCACACCAGCGCGTAACGCCATCGCTACGCCGTCGCCGGTGACTGCTGGGGGGTTCGACGTGGATGCAAAGACCTGACCAAAACCGCCCGTCGCGATGACAACTGCTCGTGCCGTGACATCTCCGACACTTTCGACTGCACCAGTTTCGTCGAGCAGAGCCACGCGAACGCCCGCTACTGCACGCCGTCCGTCTGAAAGTGTTCCGATGAGCAAGTCAAGTGCGAAGGCTCGTTCAACAACACGAACTCCGGCCAAACGAACACTCTCATCAAGTGTGCGCTGCACTTCGGCACCACTTTGGTCTCCGCCTGCGTGAACGATGCGGCGATGCGAATGACCACCCTCACGTGTCAGCGCTAAGTGATCGTGCGATGACTCATCGAATGCCGCTCCGAGGCGAGTGAGATAACGAATGGCTGTCGGCGCTTCCGCAACGAGAGTGCGTACTGCGGCTTCATCACACAGTCCGGCTCCCGCGGCGAGCGTGTCGCGAACATGGCTCTCGAGCGAATCACCAGGATCAAGCACCGCAGCAAGTCCACCTTGGGCCCAATTGGTGCTACCGGCATCGAGCGTGTCTTTCGTGACAAGCAAGACATCACGCACGGGCCGCGCTGCGAGTGCTGCAGACAACCCTGCTGCACCAGACCCGAGAACAACGACATCGATATCAACTGCCCACGTCGGCTCGGGCGCGGCTAAGCGAGCCGGCATGGCCTACTCGCCAGTCCGAGAGGGGGTGCCGATGGCAATCATTCGCTCGACTGACTGCCGTGCACGCTCGGCGATGTCGGTTGGTACATCGACAACATCGGTTCCCTCGACGAGGCAACGCTCGAGCTTCTCTGGCGTGATCATCTTCATGTACTTGCACACAGCCGCGCGATTGACGGGCTGAAATTGTGTGTTCGAGTTGACCTTCTGCAGTTGATGCAACATGCCCGTCTCGGTGGCGACGAGAACTTTGCGAGCTTTGGTGTCTCGAGCAGCAGTCACCATGCCAGCTGTCGACAAGATCTTGGTGCGCTCCGCCGGTACAACCCCTTCGGATGCCAAGTACATGGCAGATGTGGCGCAACCACATTCGGGGTGAATAAACAATTCAGCATCGGGCTCAGATGCAACCAACTGTTTCAGCT
>JBJTGC010000296.1:0-2247 GCA_046093725.1 Actinomycetota bacterium | reverse complement strand
GTGCACATTGGCCGGTTCGGTGTGCGCGTGAACGGAATCGGGCCGGATCTCACTCAGACACCGCAAGTCAACTACTTGAACGGCTGGGAAGACAGTGACCACCTATGGCCCTCGTGGTCGCCGGTCGGACGCCTTGGCTGGCCAGAAGACCAGGCACGAGTCGCACTGTTTCTTGCCTCTGACATGTCATCGTTCATCACTGGCCACAACATTCCAGTTGATGGCGGAACAAAGGCTGGTGGCGGCTGGTTCTGGTCTCCCACCGAGAACCGTTTCGTGAATCGCCCGCGAACTCTCTGACCAGTTACACCCGTGCGGCGACGCGAGTGAACGTCATGACGCCATCGTCAATGGGAGCCTTGCGGAACATCTTCTTGTCCTTGGCGTAGTTCTGTGGGTTGACCCACGGATCTCGGTCGCCTTGCTTCGGCATCTTGTCCATGAATCGACGCATGTACCCCGGACTGAATGATTCAATCCACGAGTGAGGCGTCATGTCGTGATCATCTGGCCGCAATGTTGGTGTGAACACGTCACTTCCAGTGGCGTCCATGTGGTTCAACAATCGGCACACGTATTCGCTCGTGAGATCGGCACGAAGGGTCCACGACGCATTGATGTAACCAAATGTCGACACCATGTTCGGCACTCCTGAATACCCCATCCCCTTGTATGTCCAGGTGTCTGCAAAGTCCAAGCGTCGTCCGTCGATGAAGAACTTCATGTCACCGACAGTGACCAACTGAAGACCGGTGGCAGTCACGATGATGTCGGCATCGAGATGCGCACCAGAGACAAGGCGTCTTCCGGTGGCATCAAACGACTCGATGTGGTCTGTCACCACCGAGGCCTTCCCAGAATTGATGGCGGTGAACAGGTCGCCGTTCGGAACAAGACACAGGCGCTGGTCCCACGGGTTGTAGTCCGGCGTGAAATGGGTGTCGATGTCGAATTTCGGCCCGAGATGCTCGCGCACACCCTCGAGCAGCTTGGACTTCACATAGTCGGGTTTGGTGCGCGTCTTTTTGTACACCAATTGCTGCATGGTCGTGTTCTTCCATCGGGTGATGGCATATGCAACGGATGCCGGGAAGAACTTTCGCAGGGTGTTTGCAACTTTGTCTACATCCGGTCGAGCAACCACGTACGTGGGAGTTCTCTGCAACATGGTCACATGCGCTGCACTCGACGCCATAGCGGGCACCAATGTCATCGCTGTAGCACCAGAGCCCACAACAACCACTTGCTTGCCCGCATAGTCGAGATCTTCTGGCCACTTCTGCGGATGCACGATCTGCCCGCGAAACAACTCGACTCCCGGAAACTCAGGCGTGTATCCCTTGTCGTAGCTGTAGTAGCCACTGCACATGTACAACACGTTGCACGTAGATGTGGTGACGGCACCAGTGTCTCCACGCACGATCGACAATGTCCATCTTCCTGTCGAGGAATCCCACGATGCATCGGTGACTCTGTGTTGAAAGCGAATCTTGGGTCCGATGCCGTATTCAGCAATTGTTTCGCGCAAGTAGGCCATGATCGATGGGCCATCGGCAATCGCTTTGTCTGATGTCCAAGGCTTGAAGCGATAGCCGAGCGTGTGCATGTCGCTGTCAGAGCGCACACCCGGATACCGAAACAAATCCCATGTGCCACCGATATCGGCACGTCCTTCAATGATCGCATAAGACTTGTTTGGGCAGTACGCCTGCAAATGCCACGCGGCACCGATTCCCGAGAGTCCTGCACCCACGATTGCGACATCAACGTGCTCAACGGGCCCCACATCGCCACCATAATCTTCCCAACTTGTGTGTGTTCTTGCCGCAGATTCAACTTCTCGTTCTTGGCTCAAAACCTGAACGCGGGGCTATCCTCTCGGGACAGACTTCGCGTCTCGCGGGTGTAGCTCAATGGCTAGAGTTCCAGCCTTCCAAGCTGGCTATGCGGGTTCGATTCCCGTCACCCGCTCCATATGACTGTGGCCCTCGTGCGTCGAACGAGTTCTCGTCTCGCCGAGGGACTGCTCACCCACATTGAACGACAGCCAGTAGACATTGACTTGGCGCACAACCAATGGGCCTCCTACGTGAGGACGCTTTCTGATGTTGGTTGGAGTGTCGTCGAGGTTCCTGAACTTGATTCCTGTGCAGACAGCGTGTTTGTTGAAGACACCGTCGTCATCTATCGCGATGCCGCGATCATCACCAACCCAGGAAATGATGCTCGAAAGCCAGAAGTGGTGGA
>JBJTGC010000295.1:0-2560 GCA_046093725.1 Actinomycetota bacterium | reverse complement strand
GTAACCACAGGCTTTTGACCCGTGATCAAGGTGAAGGCAGATGGCACCAAGGTGCGCGTTGCCAAGAAAACCGGAGATGAGATCTGATGAACACCACAACAGCACCCCGTCTCAAGCAGAAGTACAACAGCGAAATCAAAGCTGCACTTCAGGCTGAACTCGGAATCAAGAACGTGATGCGCGTGCCCACTCTCGACAAGATTGTGGTGAACATGGGCGTCGGCCGTGCCACCCAGCAGCCATCGCTGCTTGAAGGCGCAGTTGCAGACCTCACCTTGATCACGGGTCAAAAGCCTGTGGTTACGAAGTCACGTACCTCAATTGCAGGATTCAAACTGCGCGAGGATCAAGCAATTGGTTGCAAGGTGACCCTGCGTGGTGACCGTATGTGGGAGTTCTTTGACCGTCTTGTGTCAATTGCAATCCCACGTATCCGTGACTTCCGTGGTCTTCCCGCACATTCGTGGGATGGCCGTGGCAACTACACCTTCGGGCTCTCTGAGCAGATCGTGTTCCCAGAAATTGATTACGACAAGATCGACGCATCACGCGGTATGGACATCACCATCGTGACCACCGCAGTCAGCAACGACGAAGGCAAAGCACTTCTCGATGCGTTTGGTTTTCCGTTCAAGCGCGGCGCCGATGCCGGCCCCGCACCGAAGAAAAAATCTGTCCGCCGCGGTCCCGCAGGCGCCAAAGGCAAGAAGTGATCGAGGAGTACCAAGTAAATGGCTAAGAAGTCTCTGATCAACAAAGCGAACAGCACACCTAAGTACAAGGTGCGTGCTTACACACGTTGCCGTCGTTGCGGTCGTGCGCGTTCAGTTTTCCGTAAGTTCGGCCTTTGCCGTTTGTGCCTGCGCGAGCTCGTGCATGCCGGCGAAGTTCCCGGCGTAACCAAGGCCAGCTGGTAGGTGATACGACATGATGACTGATCCCATCGCCGACATGCTGACCCGCATCCGTAACGCGAACGTGCAGATGCACGACAGCGTGAAGATGCCATCTTCCAAGCAGAAGGTCGCACTCGCCAAGATCCTCCAGCAAGAGGGCTACATCGACACTTTCGAAGTAGCTACTGCTGATAAGGGTCCGGGCCAAGTGCTCACAATCAAGATGAAGTACTCAGATGACCGTGTCCGCACAATCTCTGGATTGCGCCGCGTGTCAACGCCGGGTCTTCGCGTTTACCGCAATTCCACCGCTGTACCTCGCGTACTTGGCGGTCTTGGAGTTGCTGTCCTATCCACCAGCCAGGGTCTCATGACCGACCGCGAAGCGCGCAAGCGCAAGGTCGGCGGCGAGATTCTTTGCTACGTGTGGTGATCGAGGAGTGACCAACTATGTCTCGTATCGGTAAAGCCCCAATCACTGTTCCCTCTGGTGTTGAAGTCAACATCAATGCCGGTGTTGTTTCCGTTAAAGGCCCAAAGGGTGCCCTTAGCCGTGAAATCCCAGGTGAAATCATCGTCCGCAAGGAAGAGAACACCGTGCTCGTGGAGCGTCCTGACGATTCGCGTCAGAACCGCGCACTGCATGGCCTCACCCGCACACTTGTTGCCAACATGGTCACTGGTGTGACTGATGGTTTCGTGAAGGAACTCGACATCGTCGGCGTTGGTTACCGTGCTGAAGCGCAGGGCCCAAATGCACTGAAGCTTGCACTCGGTTTTTCACACCCAGTAGTCGTTAAGGCTCCAGATGGTGTGACCTTCGAAGTTCCACAGCCCACACGGATCGTGATCAAGGGCATCAATAAGGAAGTTGTAGGCCAGGTTGCCGCCAACATCCGTTCCATCCGCAAGCCTGAGCCTTACAAGGGCAAGGGTGTCCGTTACCTGGATGAGCGCGTAATGCGCAAGGCCGGCAAGACGGGCAAGAAGTAGTCGGTAGGTATCGCAATGAGCAATATGTCTGAAGTCCGTCGTACAAACCGCCAGCGTCGTCACCGTCGCGTGCGCAAGAAGATTCATGGCACAGCAGCGCGTCCGCGTCTCGCTGTTTACCGTTCCAACAAGCACCTCACTTTGCAGTTGATCGACGATGATCTTGGTCGCACCATCGCGTCCGCTTCATCGGTGGAAACCGGTGAGCGCGACAAGGGTGGCGCAACTGTTGATGCCGCCAAGCGTCTCGGTGGATTGCTTGCTGAGCGTGCAAAGTCTGCGGGCGTTACCAAGGTCGTCTTTGACCGCGGTGGTTATCTCTATCACGGTCGTATCGCGGCTGTAGCTGAAGCTGCCCGCGAGGCAGGTCTGGAGTTCTGATGAGCAACGTAACAACAACCACTCCCGCCGAACCTGGCGCACTGCGTGAGTCACGCGTCATCACTATCAATCGCGTTGCCAAGGTGGTGAAGGGCGGTCGTCGCTTTTCATTCACTGCACTCGTAGTTGTCGGTGATGGCAACGGTCGCGTTGGTCTCGGATATGGCAAAGCGAAAGAAGTGCCGTTGGCAATCCAAAAAGGCACCGAAGAAGCGAAGAAGAATCTTTTCGATGTCGCTCTCGCGGGTAGCACCATCACACATCCAATTCTCGGAGTGTCAGGTGCAGGC
>JBJTGC010000294.1:0-3015 GCA_046093725.1 Actinomycetota bacterium | reverse complement strand
TTTCCACAATCTGTGGAAATTTGTGTCACGGTGCGGTTACTCGATCGGTGCAACCAAGTCCATGTCTTCAAGACAGTGCCTCGGAGGCGGCGGATCTTCATCTGGTGCCATCGTCATGCGTAACTCAACCCCACACACACCGCAGCGATAGTTCAACTTGATGCGACGCATCTCGCCCGCTGGTGGCGGCGGAGGTAACGGAGTTGTCATTGAACGCAACATGCCAATGCCTGCTCGCCAGATGACAACCAACATGACGACTCCGCCCAAAAACCACAGGACCGAGCCAAGACTTGGCATTGGTGTTTCTCAGCCGAGTCGTTCGATGATGGTGGCGTTTGCCATGCCACCACCTTCACACATGGTCTGCAGTCCGTAACGGCCACCGGTGCGCTCGAGCTCGTGCAACAACGTGGTCATGAGACGAGCACCACTGCAACCAAGTGGGTGACCAAGAGCAATGGCACCACCGTTCGGGTTCACGATGTCCATGTTCGGGTGAAGTTCCTTTTCCCACGCAAGCACGACCGATGCGAATGCTTCATTGATTTCAATCACGTCCATGTTGCCAATGCTGAGGCATGCGCGCTCGAGCACTTTGTGTGTTGCTGGAATTGGTGCCGTGAGCATGTAGCGCGGATCATCACCTGCAAGTGAGAAGTTCACGAAGCGCGCACGTGGCTTCAAACCCAACTGCTTGGCCTTCTCTTCACTCATGATGAGCAACGACGCAGCACCGTCGGTGATTTGGCTGCTGTTGCCCGCAGTCACGCGACCACCTTCTTCCACGCTGCGGAAGGACGGCTTCAAGTTGCCGAGTGTCTCCATGGTGGTCTCGCGCAAACCTTCATCAGTTGTCATCGGCTTGCCTTCGAAGTCGTTCACCGGCAAAATCTCGCGCTCGAAGCGACCTTCCTTGGTTGCTTGCTGAGCAAGTGTCTGCGAACGAAGGCCGAAGCGATCCATGTCCTCGCGACTGATGTTCCACTTGTCGGCGATCATTTCCGCCGACACACCTTGTGGAACAAGGCCACCAACCGGCGCGTAACGCGAGCTCACCTGTGGTCCGAAGGGAAATCCGTACTTGCCATCGGCGACGGCGGAACCCATGGGAACGCGAGTCATGATTTCAACACCAGATGCAATCACCACGTCATATGCACCTGCGATGACACCTTGTGCTGCGAAGTGAGCGGCCTGCTGGCTGGAACCACACTGACGATCAACCGTGGTGCCGGGAATTGTTTCAGGCAAACCAGCTGCGAGCACCGCATTGCGCGCCACGTTCAGGGACTGCTCGCCCACCTGCATGACACAACCCATGATGACGTCCTCGATGAGCACAGGGTCAAGACCGTTGCGCTGCACAAGTGTCTTTAGTGTTTCGGCTGCCAGGTCTACTGGGTGCCAGTCCTTCAATTTTCCGTTGCGCTTGCCAAGGGGGGTGCGCACTGCGTCGACGATTACTGCTGTTGCCATGGGCAAAGTCTGCCCCCTTGACTCGGAATTGGCCTAGTCGAAGGCGTCACGCGCAGAGTGAATCAGTCGGCCTCAAGAACCTTGCCGAAGATGCGGTTCAAGGCCACCACATCTGTCTCGGTGAGGCTGTTGGTGAAGACCCGCCTCACGATTCGGTAATAGCTGGTGCTAGCGCGCTTCCACACGTCGCGACCCTCGCGGGTGAGCACCACCAACAAACCACGTCCATCGTCGAGAGTGGCTCGCTCGCGCGCCACATACCGAAGCTGTTCCAGTTTGTCGACTTGTCGCGAGAGGCTGCTTGGGTGCGCCATCACTTTCTCTGCAAGTTCATTGAAACGCAACGAGCCATCTTCTGTGTCGTGAAGTGCATCGAGAATTTCGTACCACGTGAGTAGTAATCCGTGGTCGGTCTCAAGTGCACGCGAGAGCATCTTGTGCATCGCCGCATGTGACGTGAGGAACTCGCGCCACACACGCAGTCGTTCGGGGTCGGGTGCGGCCATGGTGACTTACGCGCTGGCTACCTTGTCAGCGAACCATGCTCGCGCATCTTCGGGCGACGTGTGAACAGACAACAGCGTGCGTGATGGCATCACCAACTTCGGCATCGACACACCAAGAACTCCTGTGAGCCGATTGTTGGTCACGTACATCGCACAAAACTTTCCCGACGCAACGTCGCCTGCAACTACTTCGGCATGCGAGTCGGTGGTTGTGCGACCGAGAAATTGAATTCGCGCGTCGAACTGATCGCTCCAGAAAAAGGGAACAGCCGAATACGGTGTGGTGGGCTCACCTTTGCTGACAGCCAACAGATTGCGTGCAGCCATCGCACCTTGTTCTGCAGCGTTGGTCCAGTGCTCAACACGCATGAGTGGCTCAATGTCGGTGAACAAGGTGTTTGGCCAGCGCGCAACATCACCAGCTGCGAACACGTTTGCAGTGCCTGCACACAGCGACTCATCACACACAACCCCGTCTGACAGCGTGAGACCACTTCCCTCGAGCCAGTCGGTTGAAGGCGACACACCAATACCGACAAGCACTGCATCTGCCGGAACGACTTCTCCGTCAGACAATTCGACGCCAGTGACCTTTTCTTCACCCACAATGCGCGCCACTTTGACTGAGCAGCGAATAACCACTCCGTTTCGCCCGTGCACTGCCGCAACGGCAGAGCCCATTGCCGGCCCCAATACGCGAACGAGTGGCGCATCAAGGCCTTCGAGCACCGTCACGTTCACGCCACGTTGGGCCGCCGTTGCTGCCGCTTCAAGACCAATGAAACCGGCACCGATCACCACAAGATGCGACCCTTCACGAAGGTCGTCGCGTAGAGCTGTCGCCTGGTCGAGAGTACGCAACACATGCACGCCAGCGATGTCTGGCTGATTCGGTAGACGACGCACGGTGCCACCAGTGGCGATGATGAGTCCGTCATATGAAACATCATCACCATTTTCAAGAGAAATCATTCTTGAATCGGTATTCAGTTGGACAGCTTTTGTGCCTGTCTTCCACTGCACATCAAGC
>JBJTGC010000293.1:0-3031 GCA_046093725.1 Actinomycetota bacterium | reverse complement strand
ACGTGAGAAGTCGTAGTTCGTCATCGTCGTCTCGGCAACGGACCAGTTCTATAGCCCTTCCGTCATGTCTGCGAGAGACCGCATCGGCGTGTTGTGCTCCATTTGCCAAAACATGCACGGCGCCGGTCACGATTTGTGGTGAGCATCGATAGTTCGATGGAAGGTTGATGACCGTCGCAGGTGTGTCAATGCCGGGCAATTCGTCAAAGAGCGAGTTATCTGCACCGTTAAACCCGTAAATGGCCTGGTTTGGGTCACCGACGAGGAACACATCTGGTCTGTCCCCGATGAGCAATTGGAGAAAGGCATACTGCAACGGGTTCATGTCTTGCGCTTCGTCAACATGAATATGTCGAAACTGCCAACGAATTGAATCGGCGAAGTGAGGTTGCTCGCGTGCTTCTTTGACGACGAGCGAGATCATGTCGTTCATGTCGAGAACTCCGCGCTTGCGCTTCATGGTCTCATAAGCATGGAAGATGTCGGCGAACGTATTAATGGTCATCTTGAGTCGCCATTCGCTGGCGGACAGTCGCTTCACCACATCTGCAGGGGACAGCAGTCGTGCGTGTGCCCAATCAATCATGTTCAAGATGTCGTAGCTCTCGTCCCCGGGACGTTCGGTGCCGCGAGCTGCAGAGAGAAGTGCGTAACGATTGTTGAGCACATTGGGCATTTGCTTTCCCTGGTCCTCTCGTCGTTGCCGAAGTAACGAGAGTGCAATGGCGTGGAAGGTTCCGGCGGTGACGAGATTCGACTCGCGTTCGGTGTCTCCGGCCAACTGGCGCAATCGACGACGCAGTTCACCGGCTGCTTGTCGTGTGAACGTGATTGCCAACACGTGACGCGCACTGGCTGACTCGGTGTCGACTCTCCACGCAATTCGGCGGGTCAAGACCGTGGTCTTGCCTGAGCCCGCTCCTGCGCGTACAACAACGACACCAGCAGGCGTCGTGACAGCTTCATATTGGTCAGGGTCGAGATCGTCGAGCAGGAGATGACGTTGACGCTGGCCAACCAGAGGAAGTGCGTCAACGTCGTTCACGGTCATGCAACTTAGGCGGTGACTACCATGAGCGCCATGCCGTTCCCCGCGCGCCTCTTGCACGACGATGAGGTCATCCAGCTCGATATCAACCCACATTGGTGGTATCTCGGGTCACCAGGCCTGGTGACTGTTGCCTGCCTCTTTGGGGCGCTCGTCGTGAATGCGCAGATCGACATCGTTTGGCTGCGGGATCTGCTCTCGTATGTGTTCTGGGCGGCGATGCTCGTGTCGGCTGCATGGCTCATCAAAAGAGCAGTGGAGTGGCGAACCACATATCTGGTGCTCACGAACCAACGCCTTATATATAGACAAGGTGTGATTGCTCGTCACGGAGTCGAGATGCTGCTCGAGAAGGTGTCGAATGTGAACTTCTCGCAGACGATATTTCAACGAATCGTGAAAGCAGGAAGTCTTCTCATCGAGTCGAGCGGTGAACAGGGTCAACAACAAATTGACGACATTCCCGACCCAGAATCAGTGCAGAACATCATCCACTCCGCAGTGCTTACACGGGTGAGAGCAGCGACTACCTTCACAGCAGCGCCGTCGGTTGCTGCTGACGATGTGGTGAGTCAGCTAGAGCGACTCGAAGCTTTGCTTGATCGTGGCACCATCACCCAAGTCGAATTCGACCGACAGAAGCAACGTCTACTGAGAGACTGACGCTCCGTCAGCAGCCGACACCCGCCAGCCCGGGATGTCGCACCCCTCTTCAACGACGGCAACGACGCAGCCACCAAATCCACCGCCTGTCATGCGCGCACCGATGACACCTGGCGTTCGACGGAGGTTGTCGACAACGGCATCCATCTGAGGTGTCGATACTTCGAAGTCGGTGGCAAGACTGCGATGGCTATCGAACATCAGTGAGCCCGCGGTTGGCAGATCACCGTTCGAAAAGGCAGAAGCAAAGTCGCGGACTCGACTGTTCTCTGAAATCACGTGGCGTGCACGCTTGCGGATAGTGACATCCTCAATGGAGCGGACTGCGTCGATGTCGGCCATTCCTAGAGGACCAATCAACTGTTCCGCGAGTGCGCATTGTGCAACTCGATCGGCGTATTCGCTGCCAGCGAGGGTTCGCTCGGCAACAAAGCGAACGACGATGTCGATGCCAGCAGGTATGTGCACGTACGAATGGTCGAGTGTGTGGCATTCGATGAGAGCAGCGTGATCCTTGCGACCGATGAGGCAGATGAGTTGATCCATGATTCCGCACGGCACGCCGACGGCCCGTTGTTCCGAACGCTGTAGAAGCTGCGCAAGAGCAATGCGTTCGTCGTGAGTGGAACACGGAGCGCCGAAAGCAAGTGCAAGCGCTGCCTCGAGTGCTGCGCTCGACGACAAGCCCGCACCCACGGGGAGTGTGGTCGACAGTTCTCCGCGAATACTCGGTACGTCAAACCCTGCTTCACGTAATTCGGTTTCCACGGCGCTGACATAGCGTGCGGTGTTGTGGTCGAAGTCAGCGCTCTGAATGTCAGTGGCACGACCAGGAGTGAGTTCGTACGTCAATGTGGTGGCGAGATTGATCGCCAAAGGCAGAACCAAACCGCCGGTGTAGTCGGTGTGGTCGCCAATGAGATTGACCCGGCCGGGTGCACGAACTGTTCGAATCATCGGCGCCATCTGCCACAGACGGTATCTGTCACCGGAAGGGTGAGTCGGTTCAGATTGACCCTGCAGGGTGGGAGAGGTGAGACTGTTCGCTATGCCTCGCGCCAGCCTCAGTCACGGTGTCGACCTTGAGTTCGACACATTCGGAAATCCGGAGAATCCGGCCATGTTGTGGATCATGGGCTTCACCGCCCAGATGATCGCGTGGCCAGAGGAGTTCCTACAGCAGTACGCCGACGAGGGCTTTTTCGTCATTCGCTTCGACAATCGAGATTGTGGTTTGTCGACGAAGCTTGACGGTGTCGCGGTGGACACTGACGCTGTTGTTGCTGCGGCTCTCATGGAGACCGACATGCCCGAGGTTCC
>JBJTGC010000292.1:0-2235 GCA_046093725.1 Actinomycetota bacterium | reverse complement strand
ACAAGGGCGAAGAGCATCCGATTGTGTTGCCAACTGGTAGCCGTCTGCTCGTCACCGAAGGACAAGACATCACCGCTGGCGAGCCCATCACCGACGGACCATTTGATCCGAAGGAAATGATGGAGATTCTCGGTATCCGTCGTACGCAGATGTACCTCATCGAAGAAGTGCAGAAGGTGTACCGCGACCAGGGTGTGTCGATCCACGACAAGCACATCGAACTCATCGTTCGCCAAATGACACGTCGCGTCGGCGTGCAAGAGCCCGGCGACACGGGCTTCTTGCCCGGTGAGCGTGTCGATGCGAAGGTCTTCCGCGACACGAACCGTGTCATGGTCGAGTCGGGTAAGCGTCCCGCCGAAGGTCGCCCAGAAATCATGGGTATCACCAAGGCATCGCTTGCCACAGAGTCATGGTTGTCGGCAGCGTCATTCCAAGAGACCACTCGCGTGTTGACCGAGGCCGCCATCGACGGTCGTGCCGACAGCTTGGTGGGCCTCAAGGAAAACATCATCATCGGCAAGTTGATCCCGGCTGGTACCGGCATGGAGCGCTACCGCGACTTCGATGTCGATGCGCCCGACTATGTGCCCATGGAGTACTTCTCAAGTGACGAGGCCGATCCGGCTGCGTTCTTGGCCGGAATCCACGGCAGCTATTCAGCAGACGAGTCCGAAGCGGCCCCCGAGGTCGACTTCGGTTCCTGATCCACCATCGGGTCGCACCCCACTTTGGGGTGTGCCCGGGGGTTGGGAGTGGGGAAGAACCACCCCTAACCTTGCAGGGTCCTTGCATTGAACGAACGCCAAGAACGAAACGAACGAAGAAGGTAAATACGTGCCCACAATCCAGCAGTTGATCCGCCAGGGTCGCAGCTCGCAGTCGACAAAGACCAAGACTCCTGCGCTCAAGGGTTCGCCGCAACGTCGCGGCGTGTGCACGCGCGTATTCACCACTACTCCGAAGAAGCCGAACTCGGCGCTTCGCAAAGTTGCTCGTGTGCGTCTCACCAGCGGTGTCGAAGTCACCGCATACATCCCAGGCGAAGGACACAACCTTCAAGAGCACAGCATCGTTCTCGTGCGCGGTGGTCGTGTTCGCGACTTGCCGGGTGTTCGTTACAAGGTCATCCGCGGTGCACTCGACGCAGCGGGTGTGAAAAATCGCAAGCAAGCTCGTAGCCGTTACGGCGCAAAGCGCGAGAAGTAGAAGGAACCGTTATGCCTCGCAAGGGTCCAGCACAACGTCGCGAACTCAGCGCCGATCCGGTGTACCGCTCGCTGCTCGTCACGCAGCTCATCAACAAAGTCATGCTCCACGGTAAGAAGAGCATCGCCGACCGCATCGTGTACGACGCGCTCAAGATGGTCGAAACAAAGACCGGTTCCGAGCCCATCGCAACGTTGAAGCGTGCAGTTGAAAACGTCAAGCCACCGCTCGAAGTGCGTAGCCGCCGCGTTGGTGGTGCCACGTACCAAGTTCCTGTGGAAGTGCGCCCCCGTCGCGCCACCACACTCGCCATTCGCTGGATCGTGGACTACTCGCGTGATCGTCGTGAAAAGACGATGGCCGAGTGCCTCGCCAACGAACTTCTCGATGCAGCCAACGGTTTGGGTGCATCAATGAAGAAGCGTGACGACATGCAAAAGATGGCCGAGTCCAACAAGGCCTTCGCGCACTACCGCTGGTAGCCGTCGCTTCTTCGACACAACTACAAACCCCTCGCACTCGCAGCAACGAATTTCTTCGTTGCTGCGCGCGCAACTTCCTTGACAATCCAGATCCCGACGAGACCCCCACATAACAGGTGAACACACATGGCTAAGCGCGAATACCCACTCGAAAGAACCCGCAACATCGGGATCATGGCGCACATTGACGCCGGTAAAACCACGACCACCGAGCGCATCCTCTACTACACCGGCAAGAGCTACAAGATCGGTGAAGTGCACGAAGGCGCAGCAACCATGGACCACATGGTGCAAGAGCAAGAGCGCGGCATCACCATCACCTCGGCGGCCACAACCTGCATCTGGAACGACCACCGCATCAACATCATCGACACCCCTGGCCACGTGGACTTCACCATTGAGGTTGAGCGCTCATTGCGCGTGCTCGACGGTGCAGTCACTGTGTTCGACTCGGTCGCAGGCGTCGAGCCGCAGACCGAAACCGTGTGGCGTCAGGCCAACAAGTACCGCGTTCCTCGTATGTGCTTCGTCAACAAGATGGACC